>DATKHW010000943.1:0-18332 GCA_035546275.1 Gemmataceae bacterium | reverse complement strand
CCGGGCGCAGGTCGGCCAGCTTCTGCATCAGGTCAATGCGGTTGCCATTGGGCCGGTCGTTATAGGTTGGGGGGAACAGCGAGACGAGGCTCAGCCAGACCTTTCCGGTCTTCCCGGTCGCGGAGATCACCAGCCGATTCTCCTTCGAGGCCTTCACCTCCCTCGTCTTGAGCGTGGCGGTGTACTTCTTCCATTTCGCGCCGATCTCGGGAATGATTGCGAAGGCCGCCGTGCTCGCGCCGTCGTTGCTTTCAATGGACACGGTAAGCGGCCCGTCGAAGCCCCCGCCGGCCCGGGCGTAAAACGACGCCTGGTATTGCGTATTGGGCGCCACCGGGATGCCCCAGTAACCCTCGTTGGCTGCGCCCACGCGCTGCCCCGGGCCGGCCGTGGCGATGTCGAGCCGCAGGCTGGTCGTCAGGGCCGTGGCGTTGACCGGGTCGTCGCCGTCCAGCGCGATGTTCCCTGCTGCGCCCGGGCTGGCGACCACCGACCAGTGGACCGGCGTTTTCGGATCGTCCTTGAAGATCCGGTTTTGGACCAATTCGGCATACAGCCCGCCGTCGTACGAGTGGTTGATCTCCTCCGTCATCAGCCCGAAGTGCATAGGGCCGATCTTCACGCCCGGTTGGTCCACTTTCACCGTCAGCCGCCCCGGCTCCGCGTCGCCGGCAGGCATGCCGGGGGGCGCGGCGGACGCCCCTCCCGCCGCCGCTCCCAGGCCCGCCGCGAGCAAACACGCGCAGCGGCTCGAGATCGACGAGTTCATGTACGCTCCTTGCTCGTTGGTCGGCGGCAGCGCCCCTGGCGACCGGGCCGAATCGTTTGATGGTGTACCGCAGGCGGCGAACGGGGATTCCCGGGGGCCCCGACGTCAAGGCGGCGCCGCGCGGCATCTTACGTATACGTAGCAAGACTGACTGCGATTGTAGCGAGCGGTTGCCCCACGTCAAATGAAAAGCGGATGAGAAATGATGGGCCGGGAACATGGATAAAGAGGCGGCCTTAAGCGCTTCGGTTCGACACACCGCCGTAAGATCGTGTCGTTCTGTTCGACTCTCCGGTCACATCGCCCGAAGCGACCCGGCCAAAACCCGTACCGCGCAGCGGTCCGAAACGCCGAAGCAAATTGGGCGAAGCAAACCGGCGCGCCCTCGCTGAGCGGCCGAAGCAAAGGCGCTCTTCTTCGTCGCAATCCACATCCACGGGGGCGCGGTCGAGCGGCGCCGCAGGTCGCGGCTGACCCGCGCGGCTGTGCAGGGCGAATATGTCCAGGCTGTTGTCGTTCATGCACAGCCTTCTTCTGCACGGACGCGCGTGCCTGGCCAGCTACGCGACGCGGGCATGCCAAACCCGCCCACTGCCCCAGGAACGACCGGGGCCGCTACAGCCGCTCCCGGCCCGGCGGCCTCCTCGGCCGGATTACCACCATCGTAGTCAGCCGCTCGCGGTTTCGCGCCGCCGCCTCGCGCACCACGCTCAGCGTGAAATCCAGTTGCGGGGGCAAATCGCAGCTTCCGCCGCGCGCGCCTAGTCGTATAATGGGATGAACAAACTACTCGGGCGACGCCGGCGGCTGATCCCCGCGGGCGAACCCAGCCAACGAAGAAGCCGTGTGGGGCCACACCCCCGCACGGCTTTTTTCGTTGGCTCGCCCGAGTAATTCCCGCCCCCGGCTCCGCAAGTTTGAGGACGCCCGCCATGCACGTCGAAATGCGCCTGATCGCCGGCATCCGTCCGTTTGAAAGCAACCCCCGCCTGCCGGACTTCCTACGAGACAAGTTGGCGCGGCGGGGAGGGCAGCGGCCCGTCGGAGGGCAAACGCCGGCAATGGCGTCGGCCCGGACGTAGGCCCCAACCGTGCCCCGGCAATTCAGGGAGGCAAGAGCGATGAGCACCAATCCGACCCGCAAGCGGAAAGCGCCGCCTCGGCCCGACCTATCGCACATCGCCGAGCCGCTGCGGCCGCTCGCCGAGCCGTGCGACGGCCTCATCCTCGACCCGGCCAACGCGCGCAAGCACGCGGCGCCGAACCTGGAGGCCATCAAGGGGTCGCTGACCGTCTACGGCCAGCGGAAGCCCATTGTGGCGAACCGTCGGACCCGGACCGTCATCGCCGGCAACGGCACGCTGGAGGCCGCCCGCGCCCTCGGCTGGACCCACATCGCCGTCGTCTTCACCGACGACGACCCCATGACCGCTGCCGGCTTTGCCATCGCCGACAACCGCACAGCCGAGCTGGCGGAGTGGGACGCGGAGGCCCTCGGCCGCTTGCTCCAGGAGGTGCAAGTCGAGGATGAACGCCTGCAACAGATGTTCGCCGACCTGGCGGAAGCCGAGGGGGTCGCCCCTGGAGATGGTGAGCAGCCTTCCGCCCCGGAGGACTTCCCCGAGGTGGACGAGAACGTCCCGACCGAGCACGAGTGTCCGAAGTGCGGCTATCGTTGGAGCGGCGGCGCCGCATGACCGGAGGGAAGCAACGTGACCATGAACGACAAGCCCCCCTACCGCGTGCCGTCGATGGCAGAGGTCGCGGGCATCCCGTGCAACGGCTTCGCCGTCGCCTCGACGTTCGCCGGCTGCGGCGGCTCGTGCCTCGGCTATTGCATGGCCGGCTTCCGCGTCCTGTGGGCTAACGAGTTCATCCCCGCCGCCCGCGAAACCTACCAGGCCAACCACCCGGACGCGATCCTTGACCCCCGCGACATCCGGCAGGTGCAGCCCGAAGACATCCTCAACGCGACCGGCCTGAAGGCCGGCGAGCTGGACGTGCTGGACGGCTCGCCGCCCTGCGCCAGCTTCAGCACGGCCGGCAAGCGCGAGGCCGGTTGGGGCAAGGTCAAGGAATACTCCGACACGCGGCAGCGGACCGACGACCTCTTCTTCGAGTACGCCCGGCTGGTCAAGAGCGTCCGGCCCAAGGTTTTCGTGGCCGAGAACGTCTCCGGCCTGGTGAAGGGGAAGGCCAAGGGCTACTTCCTGGACATCCTCGCGGCGCTGAAGGCATGCGGCTTCCGGGTGAAGGCCAAGCTCCTCGACGCGCAATGGCTCGGCGTTCCGCAGGTGCGGCAGCGGATCATCTTCGTCGGCGTCCGCGACGACCTCGGGCTGGAGCCGGCCTTCCCGGCCCCGCTGCCTTACCGCTATTCCGTGCGGGAGGCGATCCCCTGGATGGTGCGGCAGGGCGACAACGGCTGCTTCGGGGCCGGCGCGCTTCGGGACGCCTCCACGCCGTCGCCGACGGTCGGCGCCGGCCCAAACGCGGGCAACGGGCGGGCGCCGGCCTCGCTGGTCGAGGCGGAGGTCCGGGTCGTCCACACGCCGGGCGGCCTTGGCGGGACGCGGCATGACGGCCGGCCCGGCAACCTGATCGACTCGCCGGCGCCGACGGTCTGCGCCGGCACGCACGGCAGCGTGCCGCACCAGTTCCACATCGAGCGCGTTCCCGTCCGCGTGATCCACGAAACCGGGGGCCGGCGGGAATACTGCCGCGGCGACGTCACCGACCGCCCCTGCGCCCCGGTCGTCGCCTCCGCGGCCAGCATCAAGCACTACCAGGTCGAGGAGGCGGTCGTGGAGGGGTCCGGCCTCGGCGACTACGCCATCGGCGAAGAGTGGGACCGGCTGCGGCCGGGGCAGAAGTCCAAGCGCTACCTGAACCTCGTCAAGCCGGACGACGCCGGCCCCTGCCCGACCGTGACCGCCGCGGGCGGAAATGCCTCGGCGGCGTCCGTGACGCACCCAGTCGAGCGCCGCAAGTTCACGATCGCGGAGCTGAAACGCATCTGCGCGTTCCCCGACGACTTCGTGCTGACAGGGACCTACGCCCAGCAGTGGGAGCGGCTGGGCCGCGCCGTCCCGCCGCTGATGATGCGGGCGGTGGCCGAGGCCGTCCGCGACCGGATACTGGTCCCCTTGCAGAACCGCGGATGAAGGCGATCCGGTTGGTTGAATGACAGAGGGTACTGACGTGTGTGGGCTGTTCGGCACATACCGGAGCAACGAGAGCGTGGAGCGCGGCCTGGCCGCCCTGCGCCACCGCGGCCCGGACGGCGAGGGCATCATCGAGATTGGCCCGGCGGTCCACGGGCATGTCCGCCTGGCGCTCTTGGACCCGTCGCCGGCGTCGGCCCAGCCGTTCCACCGGGGCGGCGGCGTGCTGTCCTTCAACGGCGAGCTGTGGAACCACCGCGAGCTGCGGGAGGAGCTGACGGCCCTGGGCCATGCCTTCTCGACGACGGGCGACACCGAGGTCCTGGCCGCCGCCCTCGTGCAGTGGGGCGTGGACGCCCTGCCGCGGCTGGACGGCATGTTCGCCTTCGCCTGGTCCCAACGCGATGCCCACCAGCTGGCGCGGGATCGCTTCGGCAAGGTCCCGCTCTACGTGCTGCGGCGCGGCCCATCGTTCGTCTGGATGAGCGAGCGGAAGGCCCACCCCGACGGCGGCCTGGCGGCGCCGCTGCCGGCGGGATGCCGGCTGGACCTGACGGACGGCTCGGTCCATCGTTGGTACTCGCCGCCGGCCGCCCCGCCGCCCGACGGCTTCGACGTGCTGGCGGCGCTGGAGCAGGGCGTCCGCCGCCGGCTGGTCGCGGACGCCCCGGTCTGCTGCCTCGTCAGCGGCGGCCTGGACAGCGGCCTCATCCTGGCGCTGGCGAAGAAACATCGGCCGGACGTGGTTGCATACACCGCGGTCCTCGATCCGCGGTCGGCCGATTTGACGGCGGCCCGCCGGCTGTGTTCCACGCTGGGCGTCCCGCTCCGGGAGGTCGCCGTACCGGCGCCGACCGCGGCGTCGCTGGCCGAGGCTGCCCGCACCGTCGAGATCGCCAGCAAGGCCCAGGTGGAGATCGCCGCCCTCTGCATCCCCCTGGCCCGGCGGATCGCCGCGGACGGCTTCAAGGCGTGCCTGTCGGGCGAGGCGGCCGACGAGCTGTTCGGCGGGTACGGCAACACCTGCATCCAGGCGGCTCGCGCCGACGACGCCGGCTGGCGGCGCATCAGGCTGGACCTCCTGGAGAAGATGTCCCGCGGCAACTTCGTACGGTGCAACAAGGCGTTCCTGGCGGCCGGGGTGGAGTGCCGCTTGCCGTTCATGGAGTTGCCGCTGGTAGAGGCCGTGCTGAACATGGGCAAGACGGCCTGCCCGCCCGGCAAGAAGCTGCTGAAACAGGCGGCGCTTGGCCTGCTGCCGAGGGAGTTCGTCGTCCGGCCCAAGGAGACGTTCCAGGGCGGGAGCGGCTTGTCGGCCGCCGCGGGGCGAGCCGTCGCCGACCCGACACGCTTCTACAACGCGGAGATCCGTCGCGCCTTCGGGGCGCTTGTACGGTCGTGAAAAGGTTCCTGTGCGGAAGAGGGGTGACGCCATGCCGGTCGAGAGCAACCTGCAGCCGGGTCAGAAGTGGGCCTTCGACGCCGAGGTGACGCGGGCCTTCGACGACATGCTGGCGCGGTCGATCCCGCAGTACGACGTGATGCGGCAGGCGGTCTTCGATGTTGCTTGCCGGCACGTCCAGCCGCAGACTTCGATCGTGGACCTCGGCTGCTCCCGCGGCGAGGCGCTGGCGCCGTTCGTCGAGCGGTTCGGGGCGCAGAATCGCTACGTCGGCGTCGAGGCGTCGCCGCCGATGCTGGAGGCGGCGCGGGAGCGCTTCCGCGGCTACCTCTCCTGCGGCGTGGCCGAGGTCCGCGACCATGACCTCCGCCGCGGCTTCCCGCCCGTCGCGCCCCCGCCCAGCGTGGTCCTGTCGGTGCTGACGCTGCAGTTCGTGCCGATCGAATACCGGCAGGCGCTGGTCCGCGGGGCCTGCCGCGCTCTTGCGCCGGGCGGCTGCCTGGTGCTGGTCGAGAAGGTGCTGGGCGCGACGGCCGACCTCGACGCCGCGATGACGGACCTGTATTGGGGACTGAAGACGGAACGCGGCTACAGCCGGGACGAGATCGACCGCAAGCGGTTCAGCTTGGAGGGGGTGCTGGTGCCGGTGACGGCCCGCTGGAACGAGGAGCTGCTGTCCGCCGCAGGCTTCGACCAGATCGACTGCTTCTGGCGCTGGATGAACTTCGCCGGCTGGGTCGCAATCAAGGAGTAGTGGCGGGAAATGGCACGAAATGGCAGGAAAAACGGCCGGGAAGCAGTCGTCCTGGCTCTGGCGGGTGGGGAAACGGTTGCGGCCGCGGCACGCAAGACCGGCATGGGAGAGCGCACTATCCACCGCTGGCGGCAGGATGCGGCCTTTTGCCGTGAGGTGGAGCAGGCCCGCGCCGACATGTTCAGCCGCGCTCTCGGCTGCATCGCCGAGGGGTGCGCATCGAGCGCGCTTGTGCTCCGCCAGCTCGCCCTCAAGGCGAAGTCGGAAAGCGTCAAACTCTCCGCGGCCCGCGCCCTCCTGGAGCTGGGTCCCAAGCTCCGCGAGTCGGTGGAGCTGGAGCAGCGCCTGGCCGCCCTCGAGGAGCGGACGGCGGACGATCGGACAGCGGGCCGGAGGTAAAGCGATGTCATTCCGATCGCGCTTGCAGAAGCTGCTCCGTCAGGTCCCCGCAGTGTGCTGGTGTCAGTGTTCGGTGGCACAGATGATCGTGCGGTTTCCGGGCGACCCCGAGCCGGCGGAAGCCAAGGTCCGCGACGCGGAGGGCCGCCTGGTGTGCGGCGGCTGTGGATTGCCGCACCCGCCCGGCCCGCTTCCCCAGGTCGTAATCCTCATGCCGAAGCCGGACGGTCAGGCAATGCGCAGGATCGACGCGGCCACTGGTCCGGGGGACGGACCCGTGGAACCGGCGCCGACGATTCGCTTGTTGGGGAGCAATGGCGATGCCCTTAATTAGCATTGGGGGTGGCGCGGCCGAGCGAGGTGTTGGGCAACGAAAGCGACCAGCGCAGCGGCGCGGGCGGCGGGGGGCCGCTGTTGCCGCCCCACGGGCGGCGGTCCTGGTACGCCGCGCCAAGAGGGAGGATGGGCAATGACCCTGCGCGGACGGCTGCAACGGTTGGAACGGGCCGTCGCCGACGCGCCGCCGCCGGCGCCGCCCGATCCGCGGCTGAACCTGTCCTTCGAGGAGCTGCGCCGACTGCCGCCGCAGGAGCTGCAGCAGCTGTACCGCACCCTCATCAACCAACCCGCCCCGCCCCGGAGGCCGGAGGACGAGGCGGAGTTCCAGCGTCTGTGCCGGCTGCCGCCCGAGGAGTTGCACCGGCTGTATTGGGAGAAGATCGAGAAGCCGCTCATGGAGGCGATGGGAAAGCTGTGAACCATGCCCTGCGACGCCGGCTGGATTCCTTGGAAACCCAAGTCGCTGCCGCGGCTGCGCCGGACGGCCTGGCGATCACGCTGGAGCAATTCCGCCGGCTGCCCGCCGAGGCCAAGATGCAGTTTCTCCGCAACCGGCTGCGGCTCCGCCCCGTCGATGCCACCACGCCGGAGCAGGATCGGGCGTTGCAGGAGGCCTTCGGGCCGGAGTTCCGCCCCTGACGCTGCGTCGCCTCGGGGCCGGCGAGTTGGCCCGCGACCTGCGCCGGCTGGAAGAGCTGTACGGGGAGGGCGGGTCGTGAGCCGGCGAACCCGGCTGCCGCGTTGGAGCGGCAACCCGCCGCAGGGGAGAAGACATCATGAGCATCCGGGGCCGCCTGGACAAGTTGGAGCGGGATCGGGGCGTCAAGGACGGGCGCTGCCCCGGCTGCGGCTTTCGGCCGGGCGACATCCGCACGATCGAGATCCGCCTGCATCCGCAATATCAGCCGGGTGAGCCGGTGCGGCCATTGGTGGAGTCTTGCCCGGAAATCGCAGACCAGCCCGGACGGCCGCGATGCGTCGTCTGCGGTGGTTACATGCCGCCTGTCGCTCTCATCACGGAGCCGTAAGGCGGCCCCCCGCACCCGGCTGGGTGGAGGCGGGGCGCCATGTCGATCGGGGCGCGCCGCAGGCGAATGCACCCGAGCCGCGCGAAAGCGTCGAGCCGGAGCAGCGCTTGCAACCCCTGGAACAACCGCTGTTTGAAAAGCGAAGCGACACGCGATGACGATACGCGCCCGATTGCAACGTCTTGAAGGCCGGGCCGGACCGGATTGCAGCTGCAACAAGCAAGTTCGGTTTTTGCGGGAGCGCCTTGACGCCGAGGGCCGCCTCCTGCTGGAGGATATGGACGGGGACATATTGCCTGGCTACCCGCGTGCCGAGTCTTGCGATCTGTGCAAAAACCGCATTCGGTTCATCGTCTTCGGCAGCACAGAGCGGACCAAGGACGACGAAGGCTGGCGGTCCGTTGCATGCCACGGTGGGGCCGCCGCTCTCGACTATCGACCGCCGGGTGAAGCCACGGACAAGGACGGGGCGTAACGGTGCGGATCGGCGGCCCCGCCCTCGCCGAGTTCCAGCGGCTGCCCGTTGACGAGCGGGTGGAGCGCCTGCGCGGCGCGGCGGGCATGGAGGGCGGGGCATGAACATCAAGGCCCGGCTGAAACGCCTGGAGTGCGTCCCCCCGCCGCCGCAGGCCGGCCGCTGTCAGTGCAGCCTGGCCGTTGTCGCCTGCGTGGAAGCCGCGGACGGCCCACCGCCCCCGGAATCCTTGCGGACCGCCTGCGCGGACTGCGGCCTGCCGTTCGCCGATGATGCGGTGCGGATCATCGAAATCGTGGTGAACACGCATGAGGAGGCGGAGGCTGTGGACCGATGGGAGCTGCCATGACTGCACCTCGACACCTACGGCGGCTCGAACGGCTCGAAGCCGCCGCTCTGGCCCGCCGGATGGCCGCTTTTGAGGCTCTTCTGGCGATCGACCCCGGCGTATTGCGGCGCTTCAAAGCGCTGCTCGTTTACCAGGGCGACGACCCCGACATGCTGCGGGCCAAGGATAGAGCGATCGGCGCCAAGGACCGCTTCGTGCAATTCGTGGCCCGGGCGCGGCAGGAGTGGGTGCGTGCCAGGGGCTGGTGACATGCAGCTTGGACCCATGCTTCTGGAGTTGGAGCGGCACGATGAAGCGCGGCGGCCGCGCGTGAGCCTGGCCGTTCACACCTGCGCGGGGGCGCCATGAACCTTCATCGGCGGCTGCTGCGGCTGGAGGCCGAGGCCGGGGCGCGTGCGATGGCCGACTCGGCGCTTGCCGATCGGGTCGCCGAGCTGCTGGCCTACGACGGGCCGAATCCGTCCACGTTGCAGCGCCGTGCCCGCGTGATCGACCTGCTGAACTTAGCGCGGGTGCGTCGCGCACGGGCGGAGGGCAGGGCATGAGCATTCGCAATCGACTGCGGCGTCTGGAAAGGGAAGTCGCGCCGCGTCGCCCTCGTGTGCAGATGGTCGCCTTTGACCACCCGCCGGACGGGCGTACCCGCGTCTGGCTGGACGACGGGACGGAGCTGCCCCAGGGGGTCGATTGGCGGCCATTCGCCGTCGAGGGGACGTATACGTCATACAGCGGCATCGACATCGACGTGGTGCTGGGGAGCAAGCCGGCGGACGTCGATTCCGGCGACCGGAAGAGGGAGCAGTGAGTGTGCGCAGCCGTATGTCGCGCCTGGAACGGACCGACGCCGCTGCGGATTTCGATGCGTTCGTGCTGCGTTGGGAGGAGTGCAAGGACGACCGGGCGGTGTCCGCCGCGACGGACAAACTGCTGAACCGGATGCTCGACCTGGAAGAAGCTACAGGTCATGAGATTACGCGGGCGGACCGGCTGGACGATCGGTGGATGGAGAGCAACGGCCTGGTGGAGGCCCTCGACCGGCACATCGACGCCGTGAATGAGGCCGCCGGTTGGTGAGCCGTTCCGCCCGATGCAAGGGCTGGCCCCTGGGAAGTGGGACAGGGCGGTACGAGACTTTCGAGGACTGGCGGGAGCGCGAACACGACGACCTGGTGCTGAGCGTGGCGCTGGCGTGCTGGTATGGGCAGCACAAGATGAATCGGGCGTGGGTGTTCGTCTAAGCGGCCCAAAATCATTACAATTCCGAGCGGGAGATACTTCCGGCGACCGCGGCGGCAGGGTCGATTCCCTTCAGAGTCGAGGGACGCATGCCACTGAGCGAAGCTGACACCCATGCCAAGTTCGTCAACCCAGCCATCTACAAGCGAGGATGGACCGAGGATCATATCAAGCGCGAGGAAACGACCGGCGCGGTGGACATCATCGCCGGAAAGGCGCGCCGACGCTCCAAGGGCCGCACCGACTTGACTCTTCGGGTGGTCGTGACCGCCGAAATGCAACCCGTCGCCCTGGCGGTCATCGAGGTCAAAAAGGACAGTCTGCCGCCCGGCCAGGGGCTGGACCAGGCCAAGGGGTACGCCAAGGCCAAGCTGTTGAACGTCCCTTTCGTTTTCTCGACCAACGGCCACCAGTTCGTCGAGTTTGACCGGAACACTGGCAAGACGACGCTCCCGCGGCCGATGGCGGAATTCCCCACGCCCGCCGACCTCCGCGCCCGCTACGAAGCGGCGATGGGCTTTTCGCTGGAAGCGCCCGCGGCCGCCCCGCTCCTCCGGCCCTACAAGGGGGGTGAGGGGGCGCGCCGCTACTACCAGGACGCCGCCATCCGCGCCGTCTTCGAGAAGGTAGCGGGCGACATCGCCGCCAGTCGTCCGCCCCGCGCCCTGCTCTCCCTCGCAACGGGCGCGGGCAAGACTTTCATCGCCGCGAACCTGCTTCGCCGCGTTGCGGACGCCGAACAACTCAAACGCGCGCTGTTCCTGTGCGACCGGGACGAACTGCGTCGGCAGGCGCTCGGCGAACTCACGAATTACTTCGGCGACGCCGCCCGCGAAGTTTACCGCGACTCCGACGGCAAGAACCACGCCCGCAATGCCGCCATCCATGTCGCCACCTATCAGACCCTCGGCGTGGATAAGGAAAACGGCGACGAGTCGTTCCTCACCGAGTTCTATCCGCCGGACCACTTTTCCCACATCGTCATTGACGAATGCCATCGCTCCGCCTGGGGCAAGTGGTCGAAGGTCCTGAAAATGAACCCCAGGGCGGTGCAAATCGGGCTTACCGCCACGCCACGCCAGCTCACCACCACCGAGGATACCCCCGAGGCCAAGGCCGACGCCGCCATCACGGCCGACAACCTCGCCTACTTCGGCGAGCCAGTCTACGAGTACGGGATCGCCCAGGCGATGGAAGACGGCTATCTCGCCGCTTGCGACGTTAAGCTCGCACTGGTGGACCTCGACGCCCGCGGCCTTTCCGCCGCCGAGATTGTGCAGCGTAATCCGACCGACGCCAACACGGGCCGCCCCCTTACCCCGCAAGAGGTCGCCAGCCGTTACGAGGCCAACAATTTCGAGAGACAGGTCATCCTGCCCGACCGCGTCAAAGCGATGTGCCGCGACCTGTTCGCGCAGATGATCGCCAACGTCATCCAGCGCGGTCCTGACGGGAAGCTGCTCGGACCCCGCCAGAAAACCATCATTTTCTGCGCGACCGATCGGCACGCCGACCTGGTCGCCGGTGAAATGAACAACCTCTTTGCGGCCTGGTGCGCCGCCCAGGGGGAAGAGCGCTTCGACCCCTACGCCTTCAAATGCACGGCGTCGGTCGGCGGCAATGACTTCATCCCGGACTTCCGCGGTTCCGTGCGCACCCACTTCGTCGCCACCACGGTTGAATTACTCACTACGGGCGTGGATGTGCGGCCCATTCGCAACGTCGCGTTTTTCAAATATGTCGCCAGCCCCATCGCCTTCTACCAAATGCTCGGCCGCGGTACGCGCATCGACGAACACACGGGCAAACTGGTCTTCACCATCTACGATTACACGGGTGCAACTCGCCTCTTCGGGGAAGCATTCGTCTCCAGGCCTGCGTCGGAATCCGGCGGGAGCGGCGGCGGTGAAGAACCCCCGCCTCCGCCCGCGCCGCCGGAGCCGACGGTTTGGGTCGAGGGCTTCGCGCCCGTGGTCAATGACCTGGGCCGCTTTGTCGCCGCCACAGTGGATGGCCGCCTCGGCATGGTCCCGTTGGAGGACTACCAGCGCGGCCTCGCCGCGGCGCTGGTGAAGGACTGCCCCACGCTGCACGACTTCCGGCAACGCTGGATCGACCCACCGGCCCGGCGCGAGCTGCTGGACGCCCTGGTCAACGCCGGCTATTCTCCCCAGGTGGTGCGCCTGCTCGAAGACATGAGCGATTTCGACCTGTTCGACGTGCTGGCCGAGTTGGGCTACGGCCTGGCGCCGCGGACCCGCTCCGACCGGGCGCTCGCCTTCCGTTACAAGCAGGAGGGCTGGCTCGGCCGCTTGCCGCCGGCGACGCGCGCCGCCGTGTTGGCGGTCGCCGACCAGTTCGGCAAGGGCGGCACCGACGACCTCGAAAACGTCTACATCTTCCAGACCCCCGAGGTGAAAAAGGCCGGCGGGGTCGCGGCACTGGCCCAGGGAGGCGACCCGGTGAAGGTTATCCGGGAAACCAAGGAGAGGATATTTGCCGCATGAAAGTCGCCGCGCAGACGGACGATGCAGAAGGTGCAAAATGGCCTCGCGTCCCTCTTAATAGCGTTTGCCAGATCAACCCGCGCCGAACACCTGCGTTACCCCTCCGGGATGACGAACCGACCGCTTTCGTGCCGATGCCGGCCGTCGATGCTCAGAAAGGAGTCATCACGCAGCAGCTTGAACGCCCGTTTGGCGAGGTCAAAAAAGGCTACACTTACTTCGAGAACGGCGACGTTATCTTTGCGAAGATTACGCCGTGCATGCAGAATGGTAAGCACGCCGTCTGCCGCGATCTCCGCAGGGGCTTTGGCTTCGGATCAACAGAGTTCCATGTGCTGCGCCCGAGGCCCGATCTGCTCGCAGACTACTTGCATCTGTTTCTGCGCCAATCAAGCCTACTCGAAGATGCTGAACGCTTTCTAACTGGCGCCGTTGGTCAACAACGTTTGCCCGATGACTATTTGCGCGGTATCGACATCCCCCTCCCCCCGCTGCCGGAGCAGGAGCGGATCACGAAGCGTGTGACGGAGCAACTGGCCGCCGTGGAGCGTTCCCGCGGCGCGAGCCAGGCCCGCCTCGCCGCCGCCGAAGCACTCCCCGCCGCCTACCTCCGCCAGGTCTTCGAGGGGCCGGAGGCAGGAGAATGGCCTGTTGTCGCGGTGCAGAATTTCGCCGAAGTCAATGGCGGTGTTCAGAAGTCGCCCGCGCGGTCAGCCCACTCCTTCCACCGTCCTTATCTCACCGTCCGCAACGTCCAACGTGGATCGTTGGACCTTTCCAACGTCGAGCGATTTGAGGTCACAACCGCCGAATTGGGACGATTGCGGCTGTGCCGTGGGGACATCCTGATTGTCGAAGGGAACGGGAGCCCTGACCAGATAGGGCGAAATGCCATCTTTGACATCGAGGGAGAGGAATGGGTTCACCAGAACCATGTAATCCGGGTTCGTCTCACTGAAGCCGCGGATTGCCACTATGTAAGTAGGTATCTCAATAGCGACGCCGGGCGTCTTCAAATGCTCGAACGCGCTCGCTCCACGAGCGGACTGTATACACTCAGCGTCGAAAAGGTGAACAGCTTGGAAGTCCCGCTGCCTCCTCCGGCGCTTCAGAAGAGGATAGCCGCCGATCTCTCACGACGCCTTGCCGATGTCGAACGACTTACCGCATCCCTGCGCGGCGAGTTCGCGGCCATACAAGCCCTCCCCGCCGCGATCTTGCGGGCCGCTTTCAACGGAGATGATTAACGCGATGCCCCGACCCGCCAAGACCGCCAAGAAAGGGAACCTAAGAGCCCCCAAGAAGCTCGGTACCCAGCAGAGCGTGGATGCGGCCGTATGGTCGATTTGCGACGTCATGCGGCGGGGCAACGTCGCCAGCGCGCTGCAATACGTTCCCGAGCTGACCTGGATTCTCTTTCTCCGCATCCTCGACGAAACCGAGGAACGGGAGGCCCTGGAAGCCAGGGTCTTGGGCCACGCCTACGCGCCGTCGATCCCGCGTCCATACCGCTGGGACGACTGGGCACGGCCCATCGACCCAAAGGCCCCCAAGACCGAAACGAACATCCGCCGTGACCTGACCGAGCAGGGCCAGGGCAAGCTGCTGGAATTCGCTAACACGAAGCTCATTCCGTACCTCAAGGGGCTGCGCAACAAGCCCGACGCCACGCCGCGCCAGAAGATCATCGCCGAAATCCTCTCCGGCGTCGAGCGGGTCCGAATCGACACGGAAACGAATCTGCTGGAAGTCCTCGACAAGGTCCACGAAATCAGCCAAGGGGACATCGACCCAACGCACGTCTTCGCGCTGAGCCAGGTCTACGAGGGCTTGCTGCTGAAGATGGGCGAGAAAGGCTCCGACGCCGGCCAGTTCTTCACGCCCCGCGAAGTCATCCGGGCGATGGTCCGCGTGCTGAACCCCAAGGTCGGCGAGCGCGTCTTTGACCCTTGCTGCGGCACGGGCGGGTTTCTGGCCCAGGCCGCCGAGTACATGGTAAAGAAGGTCGATGCCGCCGAGGCGCTGCCCAAGGGCATGAGCCAGGCCGCTGCCAAGGAAATCATCAAGCACCAGACCTTCTACGGGCGCGAAAAGGAAAACCTCATCTACCCGATCGGCCTCGCCAATCTGATCCTGCACGGCATCGACGACCCGCACATCTGGCACGGCAACGCCCTCACTGGCAACGAGGTGTACGGCGGGCTCTTCCAGGGCGCCCCCGCCGCATACGAGGTGGTCCTGACCAACCCACCCTTTGGCGGCAAGGAGAACACCAAGAGCATCACCGGATTCGATTACGTCACTAGCGCTACGGAGGTGTTGTTCCTCCAGTTAGTCATCCGCACGCTCGCGCCCAGCGGCCGGTGCGGGATCGTCCTGCCCGAAGGCGTCCTGTTCCGCACGAACGAAGATGCGTTCACCAAGACGAAGAAGAAGCTCGTCGAGGAATGCGACCTGTGGTGCATCGTTTCGCTGCCCGGCGGCGTTTTCACCGCGGCCGGGGCCGGCGTAAAGACCAACCTCCTGTTCTTCACTCGGGGAAAGCCTACGGAAAGGATCTGGTATTACGATCTTTCCGAGCGCAAGGTGGGCAAGAAGACGCCGCTCACACTGAACGACTTCAAAGAGTTCTTCGATCTGCTCCCCCGGCGGGCGGACTCCAAGAATTCCTGGACGATGGACTTCACCGCCCGCCGCCGCAAGGCCACCGAGGATGCCCGCCCTTTCCGCCAGACCGAAGCCGATAAGAAGGCAGAGGCGAACACGCTGAAATACGCGCTCAGCGAGTTGAAGAAGGCCTGGCCCGTGGATGAAGCTAAGGTCGCCGAGACGGAGTCGGCCCACAACGCCGCAGCACGCGCCGCCCGCGAGGCCGCGAAAAAAGCCGAGGCGATTGAAAACGCGGTCTACGACCTCAAGGCCGTGAACCCCAACCGGAAGGCGGAGGTTGATGAGCGGACGCCGGCCGAACTGCTTGACGTGATCGAGAGCAAAGGCGGGGAGATTGCCGAAGCGATTGCAGCGCTCCGCAGGCTGAGTTGAACTACACCTTAGATCATCTGCATTATCGTCGGTAGTACACACGGGCTTTCCGCCACGCCCAAGCCAGGACAATCGCGTTATCGGTGCGACCGCCGGCCCGCGGCGACGTGACGGCGTTTCTGTAACCGCGGCGGCGCTGCGCCCGCGTCAGCTGGTGACGGCCGGCGGCGGGCGCCGCGGTCATTCGCCGCCCGCATGAGCCCGGGCGTCGCAGCGAGCCAGCGCCTGCTGCAAGGCCCGATAAGCCGGGTCATCGCCGGGCAGCGCGGCGGAGAAGCGAAGCCCATTCGACGCCATGTTGCGAATCAGCTCCATGACCGTCGCGCCCTTCGCAGTGTATTTGCCGTTTAGATAGCCAGCCACGTCGGGCTGCTGTAGCACCTCCGCCGATTTGCTGAGGTCATTCATGAACGCCCCGGCCTCCACGGCATCCGCGGTCGTCCATTTCGGACTGTCGGCCCGGGACTGAATCTTCGCCGTCAACCTCTGATCCATCAGATTGACCGCATCGTGGACGGCTTGCCAGGCTTCGCGCCCGACCGGTCCCTTGGCCGCCTGTTCCCGCGCGACGGCCAGCGTCGCTTCCACCCGCGCCCGGCCTTCGGCGAAATCGTCGATCCGCAGCGATTCCGGCCAAAGCAGGGGACTTAGCAGCACGAGGGCCGGGCCGACGTCGCCGTGATTTGCAGCGACGACGCGAATCCGCGACAGCATCTCCCTATCCACGGTCACATCCGCCAGTGTCGCCCCCTCGTCGTCGAGTCGCCGCAGGTCGCTCATCAGGATGTTGAGTGACCGGCCGGACAGCATTTCCAGCCGCGGCGGATCGCCGCGCGCCTCAGCGACTTGCTCCTCGCGCCGCTGCAAGCGTCGTTCCGCCGCCGAGAGCGGCGCCAAACGCACAGGCGTCCCCCCCGTAAAGCGCGCCCCTTCTCCGAGCTGAACCGGACTTGTTGAAACCGGCTCATTTAGCAGGCGCTCGAAGATCGGTCGATATACCTTGCCGATGGGGGGCAGAGGATAGGTCGAGAGCAGCAGGTGGATGCGGGCGGCGCTGTCCATGCCGCGGCCCCGTTCGAGCAGCGCCGCAACATCCTCGTCGGTAAAGTCCGCGCGCGGCCGCAAGTCGGACCGCAGGCCGCTCTCGTGGAGTAAACGGTCGGCGTGTGCCTTGCCGAAGACCCCCTTCAGACTGTCGCCGGTCTTGCCGTCCAGCTCGGCGAGGTTGCACGTTTCGACCACCCAGCGCGCCTCGCGCAGCAGCGTCGCTCCATCAACTGGGCCGGCGACGGCGTCCAGCACTCGGCCCTCCGGCGTGCAGAAATAGCTGGCGACGTTGCCGCCTTGCTTTTGTCCATTGACGATCTTGAAACTGGAGACTTTCTGAAACGCGGCGACAAAGTGGTCGTTGAGGTACTGTCCCACGTCCGGCCGGGCTAATGCGTTCACACGGAGCGCATCGGCGTTGTTTCAGGTGAAAGCGTCGTCCTCGAAGTCGCCGGAGACGTGCAGCAGGAACACCAGCTTGCCGTCATGGGCCGCCTGCTTCTCGGCGGCGGCCGGGCTGACGGCGAAGTCCACGCTCGTGCCGAACGTCTGGCACATCGCGGCGGCGGGCGGCGTCTGGGCCGCAGACGGGGCGGCGGGCGCCCTGGAAACCGGCGGTGGATCGTGTTTCTCGAGAGCGCGGCTGGAAGCGTCCGGCGGGTTGGGCGACGGGTCGGCCAGCGGCGCGACGCCAGCCGCATGCGAAGCGGTGGGCACGGGGTCGGCGGGAAGGAGATCGAGTAGATGCACCGACCGCGTGGCGTCCGCGGGAGGCGTCGTCGGGTCGGGCGCGGGCGGCTTGGTCAGGGCGACGTGGACCGATCCAGCTGACCGGCGCGGAACCATGGTAAGACCGAGCAGCACCGCCCCGACGAGCATCAATCCTGCGACTGCCGCCCAGGCGACAGGACGCCAGTAAAGGAGAGGCTGGCGTGGACGCAGGATGGGCGTCGCGCGCATCAGAAAGATTGGAGCAACCGGCGGCGAAAGCAGAGCGGGCTTCGCGGCGATGCTTTGATTGGTCACGGGAGCACCTCCTGGGGGGAGTCCAAGGCGCCGCCGACCACGCGGCGAAAGTTATGACAGACGAATGAGGAACGCACAGCCCAGCGCCCCTTGCGCAGCGGCGCATTCTCTGGTCGCACGGCCGCCGCGGCGGCGGCCGTGCCCGCTTCTAATCCGAACGATCTCCCGGCGTCCCCGGCTGCCTCTCCCCGCGGGGGAGCCGCCTTTTTTGCGTCAGCCGTAAGGGCGCATCGCTCGGCGCCAGCGGCCTGGTTAGGTCAGCCGGCCGCCGCACCATGCAAGCGGCGTGCCGCATTTTCTGGGTTTAGACGCATTGCATCACCCTGCTGAATCCGCTGGCTGACCATGCCAACCTACCCCACCGTCGACGAGTCCCTCAACGCCAGAACCGCGCCGGCTGGAGCGTTGGCACCCCGCAGAGTGGTGCAATGCCGTGCCCGAGGGAAAGTGGCCTGATCGTCCCGGCGGTCCATCGCATTCGGGGGCCGGCTCCTCCGTCCGGGACGCGCTGCTCATCCGGAGAGGGGCTATGAACGTCGTCTTTTCCCAGTCGGCCGACGCGATTCTTGGGCCACACAAGGACTTCAGGGACGGCCTCGTGCAGGCCCTCGACAGTCTGCCTGGGACCTGTTTTATCGACGGAAGGGTCGGCAGATCTCCCCGAGACGACTGCGTGGTCCTGCTGTGCCAGGGGCGCGAGAGGATCACCGTCCCGCACGACGAGTTCGGCGACGCTACGACCGTCAAGCGGATCTTCAAACAATGGTCGAGTCCTGCCCCGGAATGACGCACTAC
>DATKHW010000942.1:0-10380 GCA_035546275.1 Gemmataceae bacterium | reverse complement strand
GCCGACGGCGACGGGCGGCGCGGCGGCGCGGATGCGGGCGGCGACGCGGTCGGCGGCGGCGAAGTCGGCCCGGGCGTCGTCGGCGCGCCCCATCCCTTCGTGGGCGACGCCGCGCAGGCGGAGCGGCTCCGCCCAGTCGGCGTCGAGCTTGACGGCCTCGTCGCAGGCGGCGACGGCGCCGGCGTAGTCGCCCTGGTGGAACAGGTCGGCGGCGCGGCCGGCCGCGGCCGCCGCCTCGGCCGGATGGGCTGGCGGTGCGGGCGGCGCCGCCGGCCCCGGCGGCGCGCCGCCGGGGCCGCGGAGCAGGAGGCACAGGACGAGCACGCCGACGCCGACGGCGGCCAGGCCGGCCCACGCGATCAGCCATCGACGCCGCGGCCGACGCCGACGGGCCGGCGGACGCGGCGCGGCCGCGGACGGAAACAGGCCGGGCAGGGAGGACGCGGGCTGCCACGCCGCGCTCCCCTGGCGCCAAAGCAGGTGGGCCGGACCGATCCGCCGCTCCGCGGCCATCCGCCGGAGCTGTTCGCGCGTGTAGGGCCCGAAGCGTTGCTCGCCGGCCGCGACGTACCAGGCCTCCGCCGGTGCGGGGGGCGGCGCGGCCGGCGGGGCGGCGAAGAGGTGCGGCACATGCGCGGCCGGCGTCCACTTCGCGGCGCCGGGGGCCAGCACGTAGTCCGCCCGGCCGAATTGGCCGGCCGCGGCGAGCCGTTGCAGTACGGCGAACGGCACGGGGCCGGCGATCTTTCCGCCGACGGCGTAGTGCCAGCCCGCACGGGCGGCGCCACCGGAACCCGGGGGCGACGGCTGATCGGGGGAGGGCATCGCGAACTCTCCAAGAGCATGAGGGCCCAGTCCGACGGGCGCCTCGATGCGGGAACGTGCGGCCGGCTGATCGCGTTACCATACCAGCTTCGCGCGGCCCGTGCAATCAAGAGGCGGCGCGGCATTTTCGGGGCGACGGTGGGCCGGCGTTGGCGGCGCCCGGCTCCGCGGGATAGCATGGGGACGGCGTTCGATTTTCGCCCGGACCATCGCCGCGAGACGTCATAATGGACCGCTACCGTCTGCCGCGCACCGTCGTCCCTTCCCGCTACGACATCCGCTTGGAGCCGGACCTCGCCGCCGCGACCTTCGCCGGCCGCGTCACGATCGCCGTGACTGTGCATGAACCTGTTGAGGAAATCGTCCTTAACGCCGCGGAATTGTGCATTAAGGAAGCCGCCGCGGAAGGCATGACGCCCCACCGGCAGATCGCGGCCGTGACCATGGAAGAGGACACGGAGCGCTGCCGGCTGCGTTTTCCGGCGGCCCTCATGAAGGGGCCGTGGCGGCTGAACCTGACCTTCACTGGCACGCTCAACGACAAGTTGCGCGGCTTCTATCGCAGCAAATACAAGAACAAGGAGGGCGAATGGCGCTGGTTGGCCGCCACCCAGTTCGAGGCCACGGACGCCCGCCGTGCCTTTCCCTGCTGGGACGAACCCGCCTTCAAGGCCGTCTTCGCCTCCACGCTCGTCGTCGATCCCGCCCTGCAAGTCGTCTCCAACACGGCCGTCGCCGTGCAGCGCGCCGAGAACGGCAAAATGGTCGTCCGCTTCGCCGACACGATTCCGATGTCTACGTACCTGGTCGCTTATATCGTCGGAGAGCTGGAAGCGACAGACGCGGCAATGGTCGGGGCTGCGCCGTTGCGGGTCTGGTGCGTCCCAGGCAAGGAAAGGCTGACGCGCTTCGGCCGCGACATCGGCGCCTTCTCGCTGGGATATTTCGAGGAGTATTACGGCCGAAAATATCCCGGCGACAAGCTGGACCTGATCGCCATTCCCGATTTCGCGGCCGGGGCGATGGAGAACCTCGGCGCCATCACCTTCCGCGAGACGGCCCTGCTGGTCGATGAGGCCACGGCCACCCACGCCGAGCGCGAGCGCGTCGCCGACGTCGTGGCTCATGAAAACGCCCACATGTGGTTCGGCGATCTGGTCACAATGAGCTGGTGGAACGGCATCTGGCTGAATGAGGCGTTCGCGACCTTCATGGAGATGCTGGCTGTGGACGCCTGGAAGCCGGAGTGGCAGCGCTGGACGACGTTCGGCGCGTCGCGGTCGGCGGCCCTGGCGGTGGACGGCCTGCGCAGCTCGCGGCCAATCGAGGTCGCGGTCGAGGCGCCGAAAGACGCCGACGCCATGTTCGATGTTTTGACCTACGAAAAGGGGGCGTCGGTGCTGCGGATGCTGGAGCAGTACATCGGCCCCGCCGTCTTCCGCGACGGCGTCCGCCATTACCTCGACCGCCATGCCTTCGGCAGCACGGAGACGTCGGACCTTTGGCGAGCGCTGGGGGAGGCGTCGAAATTGCCGATCCCGGAGGTCATGGACGGCTGGATTTACCATCCCGGTTATCCGCTGATCGACGTGGAGCTGACGCCGGAGCGCCGCGTAGTGCTGCGGCAGCAGCGGTTCCTCTATCTCGGCGCCGAGCCAGGCCCAGCCGAGGAACACGTCTGGCGGACGCCGGTGCAGTTGCGGTTCATCGGATGCGGCGACCGGACGGAGCAGACGCTGCTAGGCGCCGACGCGGCGACATTTGAGATGGGCCGCGCCAACGCGGCGCTCGTCAACGCCGGCGGCCATGGCTTCTACCGCGTCCGCTACTCGCCGAACCTGCTGAAGCTGTTGCTGCAGCATCTCTGGCAGCTGGAAGCTATCGAGCGCTTCAACCTCGTCAACGACGCCTGGGCCGCAGTGCTGGCCGGCTTGACGCCGCTTGCCGAGTATTTGGATCTCACAAGTCATTTCCGCGGCGAACACGACAAGAACGTCTGGTCCGTGATCGTCGGCTCGTTCCACACGCTGAATCGGATCGTCGAGCCGGCGGATCGGCCGCGGCTGTCCGCGCTGGTGCGCGACCGGCTGGCGCCGGCCGCCGCGCAATTGGATTGGCGGCCGCAGCCCCGCGAATCCGAATTGACGGGCCAGCTGCGCGCCGACTTGCTGCGCGCACTGGGAACGGTCGGCGACGACGCCGACGTCCAGGCGCGGGCGGCGGAACTCTTTGCGGGACACCCGGTGGATGCGAATGTGTTTGCCGCGATCGTTTCCATCCTGGCCCATGCCGGCGACGCGGGTCGCTATGCCGAATTTGAGCGGCGCTGCCGCACGGCGCGGACGCCGCAGGAGGAACAGCGCTATCTCCTGGCGCTGGCCGCGTTCCGCGAGCCGGAGCTGATCGACCGGACGATGGCTCGTCTGCTGGACGGCGACGTGCGGACGCAGGACGCGCCGTTTGTGCTGCGGGCGCTGCTGATGAACGTGGACGGCCGCGAGAAAGCCTGGATGTTCTTGGAAGAGAAATGGGATCGGCTCAATCAGGTTTGGCCGACCAATGGCGTTCGGCGCGTCCTTGAAGGGATCGTCGGCCTGGCGACGCCGGAGTGGGAGCGGCGGGTGCGAGCATTCTGCGAAGCGAAAAAGGTCAACCTGGGCGGCAAGACGCTGGAGCAATACCTCGAACAGCTGCACGTTGTCGTCCGGCTGCGAGAACGCGAAGCGGGGGCGCTGCGGAATTATCTGCCAAGATGAATCAGGCCGCCCGACCGGCGCCGCCGTCGCGCAGCTCCGCGAGAATGTCTTGGTGCAGCACGTCTTCCACCAGGGCCAGCGCCCGCGCCACCGTCGGCCCGTCCATGACGCGGTGATCGTAGACAATCCGCACGCTCACACTGCCGTCGCCCTGGACGACGCCGTAATTCAGCGTGCAGGTCAGCGGCGAAAGCGGATGCAGCGATTCGGCCCCCAAGCCGGAATAGACGCTGACGCCGAAGGTCCCGGCGACCAGCGAACGCCAGGGGCCATAGGCGTTGAGGACGTACCACCAACCCGGCCGTCGCAGCCAGCCGGGCAATCGTCCGATCTTCAGGGCGCGGCGGAAAAGAGTGAGACTTTCGATCGGCTCGGTCTTGTATTGCCGCAGGCGCTCGTCCAAGGTGATGAGCGTCTTATTCTCGGGCGCGGTCAGATGGGCGAAGAAGACGGCGTTTTCGCCCTGGTAAAGCCGTTCGACCGTGACTGTGGCGATGCTGAACGGATGCTCGTAGAGACGTACCCAGGGGAACGCGAGGTAAGCGCGGCGCAGCTCCGGCGCCTGGACCGCTGCTCGTGCAAAGGCCTTCGTGAAAATGGCGCACCAGCTAATACGGCGGGTCGCACGGGTGCGGACGTCAACGAGGTCGGCCACGTTCATGCGCCGTTGAACCGGGACCGTGGGCACGCTCCGCGAAAAATGGAGCAGATCGCCGATAAGCCGGCGCGGCGTCGTCAGGGGCAGGGAGCGTCCCGCTTTCTTGGGCATGTCCGCCTCAGCTTCCCGGCTGTCGCGCAGAAACCCGTGTTTTTCTATCGTCGCAACGGCCTAACGAACTCCAATGCAAACCCCGCATTGTATTCATCTCCCCGCGTGGATCGCCGGCGGTATAACGACGGCATGATTAGCATTGACCCGCACCCGCTGTTGGACCTGCGTGCCTTCGTAACGACGTTCCCGCGCCCACTCGGCGCAATGCCCACCTGGCCCGAAGGCGCGATGCTGCTGAAGCCGGGCGCCGCCGCTCCCCTGCAGAGCGACGACGCCGTGCGCGAGGCGGTGCGGGCGCTGCTGCGGCATGGCGGCTTCAAACCGACCGGTCGCAGCAAACCCGCCTCGGAATATCTCCTAAAGGCGGTACGCGAGGAGCTGCTGTCGCCGATCAACGCGGCGGTGGACGCCTGCAATGTCGTATCGCTGCACAGCGGCCTGCCGATAAGCGTAATCGACCTCGATCGCGCCCATCCGCCCTTGCGAATCGGCGTGGCTCCGGCAGGGGCTTCGTATGTGTTCAATTCGTCCGGCCAGTCGATCGACTTGGGCGGCCTGCTCTGCCTGTTCGATGCGGACGGGCCATGCGCCAACGCCGTCAAGGACGCTCAGCGCACAAAGACGGGCCCGGAAACGCGGCGCACAGTGTCGCTGATCTGGGGCACGACGGCGCTGCCCGGCCGAGCGGCGCGGACGGAGGCGTGGTATCGGGAGCTGCTCGGCCAATGCGGCGCCACGACTGAATCCCCGGCTGGCTAAAATGCAAGTGGATAGCTCTCGGCGGGGGTACGGCGGGACAAAAACAGCAAGCTGCTTCAGCGGCCCAGCGCATTTTCGGACTTCGCGATTTCGAGAAGAGGGTTGCGGACCGGGTAGAGGGGTTGAATCATGACTCCATCCACGCCGACCGGCGTTTTCGCGGTGCAGTGCCCCAATCCGCGCTGCCGGAAATTCATGCTGGTGGAGGCGCACGACCGCGGCAACGTCGTGGCCTGTCTCTTGTGCAAAACGCCGATCCGCGTCGGCGGCGCCTCCGCGCCACGCAGCGCTCCTGCTCCGCCGCGGAGCTGAACGGCGTCTCATTTCGGCCGGGTCTTGAGGTATCGGGTCGCGCCGTTGAATATCGGTGTAAGAGCATCGCTCACATCCTTGATGAGCTTGGACGGCTTCTCGTCGTCAACGTTGATGTCGGGGCGCAGCTTGTCGGCTTCCTGCTTCATGCGAACGAAATGCGCGTCAGTCGACCGGACGAACTTCGTCACCGCCCTCCAGTCGCCGACTGCCTTGCACGTCTCGACGGCGCCCGCCGCTTCCTTCAGTTGGTCCTTCAGTCCGGCGTCGTCCAGCGTCGGCCAGACTTCGTACAGGAACGCCCGCGCATTGCGATGCTCTTCGCCTTTTGGCACCCACTCCTTATGCAGCTTGTCCACATAGGCCTTCAGGGCTTCATCCTGATAGCCCTCTTTCAGCACTTGGTCGTACAAAGCGAGGGCCTTGTCAATCTCCAGTTGCTCGTCCAGCCGCTTGGCTTCCTCCACTTGCGTGCGCCATACCTTTCTTTTGGGGTCGTTTTCCTCCGCATCAATCTTCTTCAGCTTGTCGAGGAATTGGCTCAGGTCGGCCGCCCCCTCCTTGATCTTGTTCAAACGGTCGTCGGCCGCTGGGCTGCTAAACGCCCCGTCCTTCTCCAACTCCTTTTTTTCGGCGGCCAGTCGTTGACCGTCGTCTTGGCTGCGGTCCAGCGCATCCTGAATCTTTTTCCTCGCCTCGTCGCGCTTGTTCGGGTCCGCAGCGAGGTCATTGATCTCGCGGAACAACTCGACCTGCTCGCGCCAGGCCGTGTCCACGTCGCGCTCCCAGGCCGTGCGGCGGAAGTCCCGCAGCGAGTTGGGGTCGCTGGCTACGTTGACGGCCAGCACCACCGGTTGCTCGTCCAACAGGGCAATAGGCACGCGGGCTTTGAGTAGGCCGGTTCGCAGCACGTTAACGAAGGCGACATGATCGAAGAGGCCGTTTTCCTTGGCGGCGATCGTATCGACGGCCCCGTCGTCGTTGGTTCCTTTCTGGATGGCAGCGTCCTCGCCCACAAATCCGTTGCGGCGGATGTCTACCGTAAGCTGGTCGGGCAGCGCGCCCACGCGATTGTCCGCTAGTGCCTGAAAGAACCGCAGCCGCAGCGGCGTGCGGACGATGGTGCCCAGCTTGATGCACCGGTAGCCGGCGCCCGAATCGCGCGGCGGGTCATAGCGGCGGAAGACGCGGCACATGCAGGCGGCGTCGCCGGCGGCCGGCGGCTTATCGACCATAAGCAGGGCGCCCAGGATCGGCTTGCCTGGGCCGGCGTCGCCGGCCGGCATCTGTACGACGGCAAAGACGTCGCCTTTCTGTATCCAGCGGTCAAGCGGCATGCCGAGGCCGCTGCCCTTGAGGCGCAGCGCAACGGATTGGTCCTCATTGGTATCGCCGATCGGGGCCGGCCATCGATCGAACACGCCGACGAGGCCAAAATCTTCCTCGATCAGCAGCGCGGCCGCCTTGGCCACGAACTCGGGATCGCGCGTCCAGTCACGCCGCACCAGCGGGCTGGGCTGCCCCATCAACCCGTCGAACTGGCGAGCCTGAATTTCGTACTGCCCGGCGGTGTAATCGATCAGCACGAAATGCGATTTGACGGCGGAGCGCTCCTTCCAGCCGTCGAGCGACTTGAGTCCATAGGGCAGCACGTCGTCCAGCTTCGGCGCCCGCGTCGTCTCAACGATGACCAAATCGCCGAATGACCCTTGCAAATCGTCATGCAGCTCGCGCTCAACGCGATCGCGGAACACATCGGTCAGCAGCCGATGGTCGGCGAAATGCAGCACGACCTTGAGCTGGTAGGGCGTCTTCGCCTCGGCGTCGAGGGCAAGAGATTCACCACAGAGACACAGAGGACACAGAGAAGAAAGCAAGAAAGCAAAAAGGATGCGGTGTTTCATAGTTCTTCCCTCTGTGTTCTCTGTGACTCTGTGACTCTGTGGTGAATTCTCTTATCGGAGTTTTTCGAGGTCGGCGAAGAAGCCGGGATACGTCTTGGCGACGCAGCCGGGATTCTTGATGACGATTCCGGGGACCTTGAGGCCGATGAGGGCCATGCTCATGGCCATGCGGTGGTCATTGTAGGTTTCGATCTCGGCGCCGTGCAGCGGCCGGGGTGTGATGGTCAGGCCGTCGGCGAACTCCTCCACCTCGGCGCCGACGCGGCGCAGCTCCGTGGCCAGGGCGGCGAGGCGGTCGGTTTCCTTGTGGCGGATGTGGGCGACGTTGCGGATGGTGGTCGGCCCCTCGGCGAAGCAGGCGACGGCGGCGAGCGTCATTACCGTGTCGGAAATGTCGTTCATGTCGGCGTCGATGCCGTGGAGGGAGGCCCCGCGGACGATTATGCTCATCCGATGACGCTCCACCCCGCAGCCCATCCGCTCCAGAAAGTCAACGAAGCGGACATCGCCTTGAAGGCTGTCTGAGGACAGCCCAGGGACGACCGCCTCCCCTCTCAAGATTGCTGCCGCGGCGAAGAAATAGCTCGCTCCCGAGGCGTCCGGTTCCACGGTGTAGGAAGCCCCGTCGTACATCCAGCCTTCTGCACCTGCGTGCCTAACTCGAAACCCTCCCGCTTGGCGCCAGATAGGCAGCGACCACGTTTCCATCATGCGCACGGTCATGTCGATGTACGGTTGGGACACCAACGGTCCATCGACCTCAATGTGGAGTTCCTTCCTACGGCATGCGAGCGGAGCAGCCATCAAGAGTGCGGACAGGAACTGGCTACTCCCGTCCCCACGCACACGAATTCGCTCCGTGGTCCAACCTCCAGCTCCCTCGATGACGATCGGCGGGCAACCATCACCGTTCTCGCTAAATGCACGCACTCCGGCGATTTGCAAAGCGTCGAGCAACGGCTGGATGGGCCGCTCGCGCATCCGTGGAACTCCGTCAAGCCGATAGCGTCCCTTGCCAAGGCTTACCAACGCGGCCAAGAAACGCATCGACGTTCCGGAGTTGGCTACGAACAGATTTGCGGAACGCGGAGGCCATGCAGCAAGGTCGGGGTCGCCTTTGGCGAATGCCTCCACTGGGCCGACCTCAACAAAGGGCGTATTGGCCTCCCAGTGTGGCTCGACCGTATAGCCAAGGGCCTGTAGCGCCGCGACCATCACTTCCGTATCTTCGCTCCGCAATGCACCAAGAATGCGGCAAGAAGCGTCCCACGCGTAAAGCGCCCCCAGCACCAGCGCCCGGTTTGTGATGCTCTTCGACCCCGGCACGCGCACCGTCGCCGACGGCGGCCGGCTCAGCGGCGTGATCTCCAGCTTCTCCGGGTACGGCGGCATCGACGACATTCCGGCTACCGATCATACGTGACGCGCATCAGGAAAAGTCCCTGCGCCGGGGCCGTGGGGCCGGCGCGGGTGCGGTCCTCGGCCCGCAGGATGTCGCTGACCTCTGACTCCGGCCAGTAGCCGCGGCCGACGTACATCAGCGTGCCGGCGATCGCCCGCACCATATTGTACAGGAAGCCGTCCGCCTCCACATCGATCCAGATCCAGTCGCCGAACCGGTTGACCGCCAGGTGCGTGATTGTCCGCACGCTCGACATGCGGTTGGGCCAGTCCGTCTCGAAGCTGTGGAAGTCGTGCCGGCCGCAGAGCGGCGCCGCCGCCCGCGCCATCGCGGCCGCGTCCAGCCGCTTCCGGCTGTGGCAGCAGTAGCGGCGCAGGAACACCTCCGCCGTCGGGCCGTCGTGGATCACGTAGCGGTACAGCTTGCGGCGGGCGTCGCGGTTGGCGTCGAACGACTGTGCCACGTCGTCGGCCGAGCGCACCACCACGTCTTCCGGCAGATGGGCGTTGATCGCCTTGACGAGCTTGTTAATGGGAATTTTGAGATCGGCATAGAAATTGACGACCTGGCCGACGGCGTGGACGCCGGCGTCGGTGCGACCGCTGGCATTGACACGGACGGCCCGGCCGGCGAGGGCGGCGAGGGCGGTTTCCAGCGTCTCCTGCGCGGTGCGGAACCCGGGCTGCGTCTGCCAGCCGGAGAAGTCGGAGCCGTCGTAGGACAGGACGAGGCGGATGTTTCGCATGGAAGAGATTAGGGAGCACGCCGCGCCAGCAAGTGCGCCCAAGAACACTTGCTGGCGCTGCGTGCTCTTGTCGGTCAGCGCTTCGGCAGCCACCCCCGCTGCACCAGCACCTCGGCGATCTGCACCGCGTTGGAAGCCGCCCCCTTCCGCAGGTTGTCGGCTGCCACCCACAGGTTCAGGCCGTGCGGCACCGTCGGGTCGCGGCGAATGCGGCCGACGAAGGTTTCGTCCTTGCCTTCCGCGTGCAGCGGCGTCGGAATCTGGCCTTTCGCATAGTCGTCCAGCACCACCACGCCCGGCGCCCGCCGCAGCGCCTCCCGCGCCTGTTCCGGCGTAATCGGATTGTGAAACTCCAGATTTATCGCTTCCGAATGGCCGACGCGCACCGGCACGCGCACCGTCGTCGGCGAGACGAGGATGCTGTCGTCGCCCATGATCTTGCGCGTCTCGCGGATCATTTTCCACTCTTCCTCGCTGTAGCCGTCCTCGCCCAGCTTCCAGTCATGGGTGATGACGTTGCCGGCCAACTGGGCTGCGTGCGCCTTGGCCGGCGGCGGCGGTTCCTTCCGGCCGATGGCGGCGAGCTGCGCGTCCAGGTCGAACAGGCCGGTCGCGCCCTTGCCCGACGACGCCTGATAGGTGGCAACCACCACGCGCTTGATCTTCGCCAGGTCGTGCAGCGGCTTTAGCGCCACGACCATCTGAATCGTGGAACAATTGGGGTTGGCGACGATGCCCTTGGGAATGCGACGCAGGGCGTCGGCGTTGACCTCCGGCACCACCAGCGGCACGTCGGGGTCCATGCGCCATGCGCCGGAATTGTCGATTACCACCGCCCCCGCCCGCGCCGCGATGGGGCTGTACTCGCGACTGACCGACGCCGGCGTGCTGGACAGCACCAATTC
>DATKHW010000941.1:0-7224 GCA_035546275.1 Gemmataceae bacterium | reverse complement strand
CTCTGCCCGGGAGCGCACTGCTGGCGAGGCTCTGCCTCGCGTTTTATCGGCAGGCAGAGCCTGCCGGGCAGTGCGTTCCATGGCAGAGCCTGGGAACGAGGAAGCAGACGGCGCCTGCGGCCGCAGTCCAGAAGGGCGCGGCCTATCCGGCTTGACCGGGCGGCGCCGTTGCCGTACTCTTCGCGAACCCCGATCATGGACGGATCGACGACGGAGCGGATGGAGACGCAGGATGCACAACCGGTCCTTTTTTCGCCACGCCGTCCTCTATGGGCTGAGCGGCGCCCTGGTGCAGGCGGGGGGCGTGGTGCTGGCGCCGCTCCTGACGCGCTGCTTGAGCATGGCGGATTACGGCGCCCTGGAAGTCGTCCAGCGCTGCGCCGAGCTGGCCGGGATGCTTTTCCTGATCGGTGGATTGCGCCAGGGGCTGCTCACTTTCCATCAGCAGAGCAAGACCGACGTCGAACGCCAGCGCGTCTTCCGCGCGACTCTGGTCCTGCTGCTCGGCGTTTGCCTGCTGGGCGGCGCTCTCATCATGGCGATCGCCGGTCCGTTTTGTAACATTATCCGACCGGAGCATGGAGCGCCGATCGAGACCAACGTCCTGCGTCTCGCGGTGCTGGCGGTGCTTCTCGAACCGCTTTCGCTCATGCCGATGGCCCTGCTGCAGGCGCGCCTCGAGTCGCCGATGTTCGTGGCGGTGACGGCCAGTCAGCTCGTGGTGCGCGTGGCGCTGACCGTGGTGCTGACGGTCGTTTTGCCGTGGGGCGTCATGGGTGTGCTGACAGCCACGGCCGTAACGACCGGAACCTACGGCGTCGTCCTAAGTCTGCGCGAATTGCTGCGCGGCGGCCTGTGCCTGCCGAAGCTGGACCAGGTCCGGGGATTGGTGCGTTTCGCGGTCCCGATGCTGCCGGTCGGCTTGTGCTTTTTCATCCTGCAAAACGGCGATCGCTTTTTCCTCCTGCGCTGGTGCGGCCCGGCGGAAGTCGGCGTGTACAGTCTTGGCTACAAGGTAGCGCTGGCGGTCAGCACGTTTAGCCTGGCGCCGCTTTACATGGTTTGGAGCGCCCGCATGTACAAGGCGGCGGAGGCGCCCGACGCGCCGCGCGTGTTCGGCCGGGTCTTCACGCGCATCCTGGGGGCGTTTCTGCTGGTCGGCCTGGCCGCCGCCCTGTTTCAGGACGAAGCGGCCGCCGTCCTGGGCGGCGCCAAGTACGCCGGCGCCGCGGCGATCGTCGCTCCCGTCGTTTTGGCCGGCTTCTTCCAATCCGCGGCCGCCCTCATGGATTCGGGCTTCTACGTGCGCCGGCGCACCGACCTCAAGCTGTGGATCACGCTGGCGGCCACGGCGGTCATTCTCGTGCTCTACATCGTGCTGATTCCGCTTTACGGAGCGATGGGGGCGGCCTTCGCCACCGTGGCCGGCTTTGCGTTCCTGGCCGCGGGCACATGGTGGGCGACGCAACGGATCTTTCGTGTTCAGTACGAATGGAGCCGCCTCCTGGACCTGCTCGGCCTGGCTGCGGGGCTGTGGCTGGTGTCGCGCTTCCTGCCGGCCGCGCCCTGGACGGTGGCCGCGCGGGCCGGGCTGTGGCTGCTGTGGCCGTTGCTCGTCTGGGTCTGCGGTCTGCCGACCGCCGAGGAGAAGAAGTACGTCTTCGCCGCCGTGCGGCAGGCGCTCAAGCGGCTCCGGCACAGGACGATGCGCTCGACGGAGCGCAAGGCCCCGGCTGAGGCGGCTTAGCAAGCCCGGCCGCGTGAATACCGCGAGCATCTATCTCCAATGAGGTTGCACGGATGCACACGAGTTTCCTGGGCGGCGTCCTGAACCGACCGACCGCGGAAGGCTGGACGGCCGGCGATGCGTTTCTTCGGGCCGACGCCCCTGGCTGCCGGCTGTTCACGTGGGATTCCCTGGCGGTGCTGCTGCGCGGCTATGTCCGGCAACCGGGACGCAGCGGCCCGCCCGACGCCGAGGCCGTCGCGGAAACGCTGCGCTGCTGCTATATGGAGCGCGGCGAGTTGGCGGTGGACGGGCTGGACGGCAGCTTCACCATCGCGCTCATCGACGGCGCCGCACGGCGGGTTTTGCTGTACCGTAACCTCGTCGGCGCCGGGTTCACCTATTACCACGTCGGCCCGTCCGGCTTCCTGTTCGGCGGCAACCTCGCCGAGCTGGTCGAGGCGTCGGCGGCGCCACGTCGGCCGAACCGCGACGTGCTGCCGCTGTTTTTCCTGTACCGCTTCACGCCGGGCCGCGACACGCTCTTCGACGGATTCCAGCGGCTCCTGCCGGGCGAGCAGCTCGCCTGGGACGACCGCGGTCTGACGCGCACCCAGCGGCACACCTTCGCCGATCTGCATGAACAGACTCCGGCGGACATGAACGCCGCCGTGGATCGCGTGCAGGCGACGGCGGAAACGATCCTGGCGGACTGCGCCGCGCTGCAACCGGGCGCGGCCAATCTGCTCTCCGGCGGCGTGGACAGCTCTTACCTTCAAGCGATCTGGAATCGCGTCATTCCACCAGGCGATTTCCCGCCGCCCAGCTTTTCGGTGAGCGTGGACCATCCGCGGACCTGGCTCGACACGGACTACGCCGTCACGGCGGCGCGAGCGCTGGGGGGCGGCCACACCCTGATTCCGGCCGACGGCCCCTACGCCGATTACCTGATCGAAACGCTGGCGGCGACGGGTGAGCCGCCCAACCACGTTCAAACGGCCTATTTCCCGGGCCTGGCGCGGGCGATGGCGGAGCGCGGGGCGCCGGCCGGACTGTGCGGCGAAGGCGCCGACAGCCTCTTCGGAGTCGGCCCCGCCAGCGACATTCACGAGGCTGGCTTGGTTCGCCGCTGCATCCCCGGTCGGATGCTTCGAGGCGCGGCAGGCGCGGCGTGCGGCGCCGTCGGTTGGAGCCGGTTGGCCGGCGTCTGCCGGCTCTCCAATCGCTTGCACGACTTCGCCGATCTCGATCATCCGGTCAACCGCGTCGCGTCGTTCGCCGACTGGGACATGACTCGGAGCGTGTTCGGCGAGGCGGCCGTGTCCAACGCCGCGGCGTCGCGGCGGGCGCTGCTGGACCGCTTGGCCGTGCCCCACGATCCGCTGGACCGCTTGCACGGCGCCGGCTTCCTCGGCGAGGCCGTGGACAGCGCCTCGCTGTGGACGACGCTGTTCAATCATGCCGGAATGGACCTCTTTTGTCCGTTCCTGGATTCGCGCATGGTGCGGCTGGCGCTCAGCCTGCCGCCGGCGGTCCGCTATCCTTTTCGGCGTCCCAAGGAGCTGCTCAAGCGGGCGCTGGAGCGCCTGGCGCCGCCTGGCCTGGCCCGACGCCGCAAGCTCGGCTTCGGGCAGCCGATTTTCGAATGGCTGGCGCCGGGCGGACAGCTGCGGCCGCTCGTCGAGCGCATCGGGCCCCACGATTTCCTGACTCCGCAAGCGCTCCAGCGCGCCCAGAACCGGCCCAATTGGTTCCTTTACAGTCTGCTCTGCTGCGACCTGTGGCACAAGCTGTTCATCGAAGGCTCGTTGCCGCGGCCGAAAGGACGCCTTCACCCCTCTGCCAAGGAACTTGAGCCATGCCGCTCTACCAGCGCCTCGTCCGCGACGTCCTGACTCCGCTGGCGCTGTGGAAGCGCGGCGATACGGCCCAGCTGCGTTTTCAGCGCGAGTTCGAGCGGACGCAATTCCTGCCGGCCGAGGAAATCCGCAGCCTGCAATTATGCCGATTGCGCTCTCTTTTGTTTCACGCCGGGGCGCATTGCCCCTTCTACCGCCGCCGCTTCGAGCAGGCCGGTTTCGCTCCCGGTCTGGTGCGGTCGCTGGAAGATCTGCGGGCGCTGCCGCCGCTGGAGAAAACCGACATCCAGGAGCACGGCCCCGATCTGATCGCGCGCAGCTGGCCGCGCTCCGACCTCATCCGCAACCAGACCGGCGGATCGACCGGGGCGCCGGTGACGTTTTACCTGAGCGGCGCCCGCAAATGCTCGCGGGGCGCGGCGACGGTGCGCCACAACCGCTGGGCCGGCTGGGAAGTCGGCGACAAGGCGGCGGTCATCTGGGGCGCCCCGTGCGATCGGCCGGCCGACGGCTGGCGGTCGCGCCTGCGCAGCGCCCTTTTGCGAGAGCCGATGTGGCTGGACGCCGGCTGCCTCACGGAAGCGCGCATGCTGGAGTTTCACGAGGCCCTGCATCGCTTTCAGCCGCGCATCATCCAGGCCTACGCCCGCGCCGCTGTGCTCTACGCCCGCTTCCTCCAGGCGTGCCGCCTGACGCCGCATCGGCCGCGCTCCATCATCGCCTCCGCCGAAGTGCTGGAGCCGGACGACCGCGCGCTGCTGGAACAGGTGTTCAGGTGCCCCGTGTTCAACCGCTACGGCTGCCGCGAGGTCAGCGTCGTCGCCAGCGAATGCCCCGCGCATTCGGGATTGCATGTGATGGCGGAGGGGCTTTATCTGGAAATAGAAACGCCGAAGGGGCCGGCTGCTCCCGGCGAGATGGGCGCCGTGCTGGTCACCGACCTGCTGAACGGCGCCATGCCGCTGATCCGCTACCGCATCGGCGATATGGCGGCATGGGCCGACGGCGCCTGTCCCTGCGGCCGTGGTCTGCCGCGGCTGGAGCGCGTGGCGGGGCGCGTCACCGATTTCCTGGTCGGCGCTGACGGCCGGCTCGTCTCCGGCGTCTTCCTGGCCACCTATGTCGTGGCCCAACGGCCGAGTCTTGGCCAGGTGCAAATTCATCAAGACCGGGCCGGCGCCGTCCTCTATCGCATCCGGCCGAGCCGCGATTTCGATCCGCAGACCGACGGCGAGTACCTCCGCGAAGCCACGCGCCGCCATCTCGGCGACGGCGCCGTGTGCGAATGGCAGACGGCAGCGGAATTGCCGGCCGAGCCGTCAGGCAAGTTCCTCTTCAGCCGATCGAGCGTGGCGCCGCAATTTCTGGCCATGTAGGGTGGGTCGAGCGCCAGACCCACCGGCGCCGATTTCGTCTCACTTGGTGGGTTTCGCTGGCGCTCGACCCACCCTACGGCCAACCCACCCGACGACCGCCGTCCGGTGCGATTGCGCCGAAAATTCCAACGGCGCCGGCGGCCCAATCTCTCCTTTCCTCCGCTGCCCGTGAACGTCCCCTCCGCCGGTCGCGCGAGATTTCCCGGTAGGAATCTTTGCGGGACCGGGGGGGACGGGATAAGATGTAATTGTACCGGTCGGGCTGATTCGGATCATTCCACGCCCGCCGCTTCCCGCGGGCCGTCCGAGTCGGTTTTCAACGCAGTCCGAAGCGACCGGCGTTCAACGAGAGAAAGGCAGAGGCGTCGCGATGACTCCAACGTTGGAAAAGCCTCTGGTCGAACTAGCGCAGGCGACCATTGGATTTTGCGGTGACTCCGGAGACGGCATGCAACTCGTCGGGACCGAATTCGCCAGCGCCTCGGCGAGCCTCGGCAACGACATAAGCACCTTCCCCGACTTCCCCGCCGAGATTCGCGCTCCCGTCGGCACCCTGGCCGGCGTCTCCGGGTTCCAGGTTCAATTCAGCAGCACCGACATTTACACCCCCGGCGACCGGCTCAACGCGCTGGTCGCCATGAACCCGGCGGCCCTCAAGACGCGGCTCAAGGACGTCGAATCGGGCGGCATCCTCATCATCAACAAGGACTCGTTCACCTCCAGCGATCTCGCCAAGGCCAAGTGCGCCGCCAATCCGCTCGAGGACGGCTCGCTGTCCGGCTATCGCGTCATCTCCCTGCCGCTGACGACGCTCAACCGCGAGGCCGTCGCCAACGCCAAGCTCAGCACGCGCGAGGCCGATCGCTGCAAGAACTTCTTCGCGCTCGGCGTCGTCTACTGGCTCTATGAACGGCCGCTGGAACCGACGCTCAAATGGATTCGCGACAAGTTTGGCAAGAAGGAATCGTACCTCCTCGCCAACACGGCCGCCCTCAAGGCCGGCTACAACTACGGCGAGACGACCGAGTTGCTGCCGGTCCATTACCGCGTCGCCAAGGCCAAGCTGCCGCCTGGGAGGTACAGAAAGATCACCGGCAACGAGGCCCTGGCCCTGGGTCTGACGACCGCGGCCGTGCTGGCCGACAAGGAAATGCTCTACGCCGGCTATCCGATCACCCCCGCCTCCGACATCCTGCACCATCTCGTCAGCCTGAAAAACTACCCGGTCAGCTGCATCCAGGCGGAAGACGAGATCGCGGCGGCCGGCATGGCCATCGGCGCCTCGTTCGGCGGCCGGCTCGGCGTGACGGCGACGAGCGGCCCCGGCATCTGCCTCAAGTCCGAAGCGATCGGGTTGGCCGTGATGACCGAGCTGCCGCTGGTGATCGTGGACGTGCAGCGCGGCGGCCCCAGCACCGGCCTGCCGACCAAGACGGAGCAAGCCGATCTGCTTCAGGCGATGTTCGGCCGCAACGGCGAGTGCCCCGCCGCCATCGTGGCGCCCTGCTCGCCCGGCGACTGCTTCACGATGGCCGTCGAAGCGGTGCGGCTGGCCGTCGGCCACATGACGCCGGTTTTCCTGCTGTCGGACGGTTATTTGGCCAACGGCGCCGAGCCGTGGCTGGTTCCCGACCCGGCCAAGCTGCCGAAGATCGCCATCAACCATCCGACCAAGCCGAACGTCGGCCACAACGGCGATTCGAAATTCATGCCGTATCTGCGCGACGACCGGCTGGTCCGGCCGTGGGCCGTGCCCGGCACGCCGGGATTGGAGCATCGCATCGGCGGCATCGAAAAAGAGCAGACGACCGGCAACGTCAGCTACGACCCGCTGAATCATCAAGCAATGGTGCAATGTCGGGCGCAGAAGATCGCCAAAATCGCCGACGACATCCCTCTGCTGGAGGTGAGCGGCCCGACCGAGGGCGATCTGCTGGTGATCGGCTGGGGCGGCACCTACGGCTCCATCACCACGGCCGTGCAGCGGGCGCAGCGCAAGGGAGTTTCCGTGGCGCAGGCCCATCTGCGTTACCTCAACCCGATGCCGAAGAACACCGGCGAAGTGCTGAAGCGCTATAAGCGGGTGCTGGTTCCGGAGCTGAACGGCGGTCAGCTGTGCATGCTGCTGCGGGCGACGCACCTGATCGACGCGGTCAGCTTGAGCAAGGTGCAGGGGCAGCCGTTCCAGGTCAGCGAGTTGGAAGCGAAGATTCAGGAATTGACGCGTTAATACCCTCGGCGAGCGGAGGGCGTCAGCCCCCTG
>DATKHW010000940.1:0-3784 GCA_035546275.1 Gemmataceae bacterium | reverse complement strand
CCGCTACGACAGCGTCTACATGAGCAATTTCGCCACCATCCAGCTGAAGGACGAGCTGGCCCGCGTGGACGGCGTCGGCGATCTGGCCATCTTCGGCCAGCAGGATTACAGCATGAGGCTCTGGGTCGACCCCGACAAGCTGGCCGCGCTCAACCTGACGGCCGGCGACGTGCTGGCCGCGGTGCGCGAGCAGAATATGCAAGTTGCCGGCGGCCAGGTCGGCCAGCCGCCCCAGTCCAACGGGCAGGAGTTCGAGTTCACCGTCCACATCCTTGGCCGGCTGTCCGACCCGAGCCAATTCGCGGACATTGTCCTAAAGACCGGCCCAAACGGCCAGAAGGTCCGCCTCAGGGACATCGGCCACGTCGAGCTCGGCGCGCGGAACAAGGACGTAAGCAGCAAGATCGACGAGGCGCCCTGCGCCAGCATCGCCATCTGGCAGCTGCCCTACGCCAACGCCCTCAACACCGCGGACAACGTCCGGGCCAAAATCCGCGAGTTGCAAAAATCCTTTCCCGAAGGCATCAACTACGCGATCGCCTTCGACACCACGCCCTATATTCAGGAGTCGATCAACGGCGTCCTTCACACGCTGACGGAGGCGATCATCCTGGTGGCCGTCGTCGTGCTGGTTTTCTTGCAGAGTTGGCGCTCGACCATCATCCCGCTGACGGCCGTGCCCGTGGCCATCATCGGCACCTTCGGCGCCATGATCGCTATCGGCTTCAGCCTGAACAACCTGACGCTTTTCGGTCTGGTATTGGCGATCGGCATTGTCGTCGATGACGCGATTGTGGTGGTGGAGGCGGTCGAGCACCACATTGAAGAGGGCATGGCGCCGCGCGCCGCGGCGATCAAGGCGATGCAGGAAGTGTCCGGACCGGTGATCGCCGTGGCGCTGGTGCTGTCGGCGGTGTTCGTGCCTTGCGCCTTCATCAGCGGCATCACCGGCCAGTTCTTCCGCCAATTTGCGCTCACCATCGCCGTCTCGACCGTGCTGTCGGCCTTCAACTCGCTGACGCTCAGCCCGGCCCTGGCGGCCATCCTCCTCAAGCCGCGAGCCGGCAGTCCCAACGCGCCCCCGGCCGAGGCATTGCCGTGGTGGGCGTATGTCATCGCCGGCGCCGCCGCGCCCGTGGCGCTGCACTGGGTCTTCCCCGTGGTCTGGCCTAGCGTGCCGCACCAGTTTTTCAGCATGGTGGGGGACTCGGCTGCATGGCCGACCGGAGCATTGGCCTGGCTGGGATGGCTGCGGCTGTCGGCGGAACTGGCGGGTTATTTGGCTGTGGTGGCGGCGCCAGGCGCTGTCGCCGGCTGGCTCCTGAGTCGACCCGTCGATTACTTGCTCCGCATGTTTTTCACTGGGTTCAACTGGAGTTTCCGCCGCGTCACCGGTCTCTACACGCGGCTCGTCGGCCTGGTGCTGCGCGGCAGCGTCATCGTGTTGCTGGTCTACGGCGGCCTGCTGCTTCTAACCTGGTGGACTTCCCGCCAGCTGCCAACCGGCTACATTCCGTTGCAAGACCAGGGACGTCTTTACGCCGCCATCCAGCTGCCCGATTCGGCGTCGCTGGAGCGCACCCAGCAGGTCGTCGATCACGTCTCCGACATCGCCATGCACACGCCCGGCGTCGCGCACACGCTGGCCGTGGCCGGGCAGTCGTTCACGCTGCAAGCCAACGGCTCCAACTTCGGCAACATCTTCATCACGCTGGACGAATTCGAGAAGCGGCGCAAACCGGAACTCTACAGCGACGACATCGCCGCCGAGCTAAGAAAGAAAATCGCCAAAGAAGTCCCCGAGGCGATCGTCACTATCCTCGGGCCGCCGGCGGTCAATGGCCTCGGCTCGGCCGGCGGCTTCAAGTTCATCGTCGAAGACCGCACCGGCAACGGCGACTTGATGAATTTGCAAAGGCAAACCCTCGGCGTCATCGCGGCGGCCAAAGACAGCAAGAAGGTGGCCGGCCTGCTCACGGTGTTCAAGGCCGATGCGCCGCAACTCTATGTGGACCTCGATCGCAAGCAGTGTGAAACGATGGGCGTCAACCCCAACGACGTGTTCACGACTTTACAGGTCTATCTCGGATCGTACTACGTCAACGACTTCAACAAGTTCGGCCGGACGTGGCAAGTCGTGGTTCAGTGCGACGGGCCGTTCCGCAACGACCTTTCAACCGTCAAGCGCCTGCGGGTCCGCAACGCCGCGGGGGGCATGGTCCCGCTCGGCGACATCCTCAAGATCCGCGAGCAGCCCGGTCCGCTGATCCTGATGCGCTACAACATGTATCCTGCGGCGGGCGTCGTCGGCGGCACGAAGCCCGGCGTCAGCTCCGGCGAGGGCATCGCGGAGATGGAGCGGCTGGCCCGCCAGACGCTCGGACAGGGCATGGGCTACGAGTGGACCGAGATCAATTACATCCAGGTGAAAGCCGAGCAGGACGTAGGGAACAACCTGATCTTCCCACTGGCCGTGGTGTTCGTGTTCCTGGTTCTGGCCGCGCAGTACGAAAGTTGGGCCTTGCCGTTGGCCGTCATCCTCGTCGTGCCGATGTGCATCCTTGGCTCGCTGACCGGGGTGGCGACGACGCACTGGGCTTGGCTGTACCAGCAGCTGTTCCACACTCCGCCCAGCAAGATGGACATCAACATCTTCACGCAGATCGGCTTCGTGGTGCTGGTCGGCCTGGCAAGCAAAAACGCGATCCTCATTGTGGAATTTGCGAAACACAAACGGGAATCCGGCCTGTCGCGCCGCGACGCCACGCTGGCCGCGGTGCAGCTGCGCTTGCGGCCCATCCTCATGACGTCGTTTGCGTTCATTCTCGGCGTTTTGCCGCTGATGCTGGCCATCGGCGCCGGATCGGAAATGCGCCGGGCGCTGGGCGTGGCCGTGTTCAGCGGGATGCTGGGCGTCACGCTGTTCGGCATCTTCCTGACGCCCGTGTTCTTCTATGTCATCGAATATTTGGCGGAGACGCCGGTGTTCGCGTCGGCGCGCGTGCGCTTAGCCGGCCGCATAATGCTGCTTTGCCTAGGCGCAATCCTTGCAGGCGTCCCCTGGCTGATCGTATATGTGACTAGCCAGCTCCGGCGCCGGCCTGTTGTCAGGGGCAAATCGCCGCCGATTCAGCCAAACGGCCGTAAAAGCGAAGCGTCGCGCCAAGCGTTCGCTGTTGAAGGGAATGAGAGCGACCCGGATGGCAACGGGCGACCCTCTGATGGGCCGGCGGCCGGGGATCAGCCGACGCTTTCTGCTCCGCGCAACGGCCGCCGCGACGACGACCCCGACCCCGATCGCATTCTGTCGAAGTGAGGTCCCATCGCAGTGTTCTCGCGCTTTTTCATCGACCGTCCGATCTTCGCCGCGGTGCTGTCCATCTTCATCACTCTGGGCGGTAGCATCGCCCTGGTGAATCTGCCGGTGGCGCAGTACCCAGAGATCGCGCCGCCCACCGTCGAGGTGGCGGCCTTCTATCCCGGCGCCAACGCCCAGGTCGTCGCCGACACCGTGGCCGCACCGATCGAGCAGCAGGTCAACGGCGTCGAGAACATGATGTACATGTCCTCGCAATGCACCAACGACGGCGCCTACACGCTGACCGTCACGTTCAAACCGGGGACCGACCTCAACATCAGCCAGGTGCTGGTGCAAAACCGCGTGTCGCTGGCCCAGCCGATCCTCCCCGCCCTGGTGCAGCGCCGCGGCATTTCCGTCAAGAAAAAATCGCCTAACGTTCTCCTTATCGTCAACCTCTCGTCGCCGGACGGCACGCGCGACAAC
>DATKHW010000939.1:0-5937 GCA_035546275.1 Gemmataceae bacterium | reverse complement strand
CGACGGATGCGCCGCCCGCCGTCCGGCGGCGTCGCCTCGCCCTGTGAGGCGCCCGGCTTCCGCTCCTGCCGCAGCTGTTCTACTTCCTGCAAGATGCTCTTGAGCTTCTTTTCCAGTTCATCAAGGCGTTTGTCCGCATCGGTCGCGGGCGGCTTCGGATTCGCCGGTACCACTATGTAACCGGGCGGCGCTGCCGGAAGGCCCGCCGACGGAAGCTTTCTATCCTCTGCGGGCACAACGACAAAGTCGCCGCCCTGCCTAAAGAGGCGCAGCTGATACTGTTTGTCCGCGCTGACGGCCCCGGGCGGCTGCGGGACAGGCGGGTTCGGTTGCTTCTCCATGATGATTTTGCCGGTCGCCCGGTCGATGACGATCACCTCCACGCCCTGGGCGCCGGGTGCTGCCTGCTCAAGCAACTTACGAACATCCGCGTACTCCGCATCCTTGCCTTCCATGGCGATGACGAAGCGGGCGGTCGTCCGACCGTCGGTCTTGCCGACCTTGGTCCGCAGCGCAGCCACGCGGGCGGCCAGCTGGGCAACCTCGGCCTTCTTCTGTTCCAGCTTCGCTTCCAGCTCTTTCAATTCGTCCTGAGCTTTATCGCCGTCATCCGCGGCGTCGCCAACGACGCGCAGCCGAAGGACCGGATCGTCCGCTTTCGCGGGTGCATCGGGTTTGGGCTGTGGCGCCGGCTGCGCCCGCGCCCACGCCGGCAGCAATGGCAGCAGCAGCGACCCCAGACCGACGACGGCGAACAGGCCGCGCCAGCCCAGCGCCCGCGGCGTCGTTCCTCGCATAATCATAGTTAATCTCCTTTTCAGATCGGCGACGCGACCGACGCCGCTCGCCAACAACGGCGCAGCGGGCGGAACGTCGGAGAGGAAGTCAAGCGTTTCGAGCAGGGCGACAGCGTAGGTTTTTCCGGCGCCGGGCAGCGTGGACGTGACCCAGGCGTCGCAGCAATGTTCCTCGGCCTCGCGCAGCTCGCGCCGCACGAGCCACAGCACGGGGTTCCACCAATACAGGCCGGACGCGATGAACTCCAGCCAGCGAACCCAGTGATCGCGGCGGCGCAGGTGGGCCAGCTCATGGAGCAACAGGGCGTTCTGCTGTTCCGGCGTGGTCTTGGCCAGCAGGTCGGCCGGGAAGAGGATGCGCGGCGGACCGCCCGCCGCCCACAGCATCGGCGTCAGGCGGCCCGGCACGAGCCATACAGCCGGCGCTCGGCGCAGCCGCAGCTTCTCGGCGAGGCGCTGTGTCCGCTGCCGCAGCGATTCCGGCGCCGGGACGGCGCAGCGGAGCAGCCGGCGAAAGCGCCGCAGACGGACGACCGCTAGCATGTACCACGCCAAGGCCCCAGCAAGCCACAAGCCGAAGACCACCGCGATCCACCAAGGTGCGCTCGGCGCCGTCGGCGCGGCGGCGACCGCGGGAACGGGGGGGGAGGACGGGCCGGAAAGCAGCGGTGCGGCGTCGGCGTCCGCAATGAAGATGAACGCGGCCTCCGGCGCCGCCGCGTCCGCTGGCTGCTCAGCCGCCAGCGGCTGTTCGGCGGCGTCTGGCGCCGGCTCGACCAGTGGAACAGCGGTGAGCGGCTGCTGCGCCTTGGCGGATTCCGCTTGGGCAGTCGAAGCGACTGTCGGCGGCGCAGGTGGGGAATCAGCCGCCGTCCATGGTTCCGGCAGCCACACCAGCGGCGGCGTCACCAACTTGATCAGAACCAGCAGCCAGAGGGCGTGCAGGACGGCCGGCCGGCGCCACAAGCAGGCGACGGCGAGCACCACCAAAGCCAGCAGCAGCGCGGCGACGGCGTTGCTCAGGCCGATGCGCAGCAGGGTTTCCATGAGTCGGCGCCCTCTCAGTGGGAATCACGCTTGCCCTTTTCCGGATCGAGGTTGTCAATGAGCGAACGCAGCTCGCGGCGCTCGTTGGCGGTGAGCCGGCGGGTGCGCACCAGGTGCGTCAGCAGCGGCGTCAGCGATCCGCCGCAGAGCTTCTCCGCCACGTCGCGCAACCGGCGGCCGATCAGCTCGTCCCGACCGAGGGCGGCCGAGAAGCTGTGGGCAGAGCCGGCGCGATCGCGGCGAACGCAGCCCTTCGCTTCCAGCCGGTCGAGCAGCTTTTGCACCGTGGCGTAGTGGGCCGCGCCGCCGCCGGGATAGAGGAGGTCGGTCAGCCGGCGGATGGTCGCCGGGCCCTCGTCCCACAGCGCTTGCAGCACGGCCAACTCCCGCTCGGTCACGTCTTGGGGAGTGCGGGCCATAATGACCTCCTACTCAGACCGAATGTCTGGCCCAGAGTAAGACAGAATGACTGACGAGTCAAGAGAGAAAAACAAACCACGGAGCGATAGAGCAGAATTGGTCCACTGCTTGCTGCTCTTGCCGATGATTGGGAGGGGAAAGTCGGGCGCAAGAATGGTCGCAGGGGAGCGCTTCTCTGCAAGCGCTCCCGCTGCGGTCGCCGCTAACGCGGATGGCTTTACACCAATTCCCTCATCGCCGGCTGATCTGTGAGATGCTGCGGCCGGCCGGTCGGGTCGTTGATCGTCGTTGTCTCCGGGTCCAGACCGAGGTTGTGGTACAGCGTGGCGAAGACCTCGCCGAACGTCGCCGGCCGTTCCTTGGCGTACTCGCCCAGGCGATTCGTGGCGCCGATCACTTGGCCGGTGCGCATGCCCCCGCCGGCGAGCAAAGCGCAGCTGACTTGCGGCCAGTGGTCGCGGCCGGCGTCCTTGTTAATCCGCGGCGTACGGCCGAATTCGCCCCACGCCACGACCGTCACGTCGTCCAGCATTCCCCGCGCATCCAGGTCGTCGATCAAGGCGCTCAGGCCGCGGTCGAGCTTCCCGCCGTGGTCGCGCACCAGGTCGAAGTTCTTGCCGTGGCTGTCCCATCGGCCGTAAGAAAGCGTCACCACGCGGACGCCAGCTTCCACCAGCCGGCGGGCCAGCAGCAAATGGTCGTTCACCGTCGGCGCGCCGTCATACTGGAAATTGTACGGCTTGCCGTCGCCGTAACGCTCGCGCACCTTGTCGCTCTCCCTCGACAGATCAAGGGCGTCGAGCAGCTCGCTGGAAGTCAGCACGCCGAGGGCGCGGTCGGTGATGGCGTCGGCGGCGCGGAACTGGCCGTCGGCGTCGATCTGGCGGCGGAGGCCGTCGAAGTCGTTCATGAGACGCTGCCGGTCGTGCAGCTGATCGAGCGTCGTGTTTTTGAGGGTGAGGTTGGCCATGCCGGGGCCGTCGGGCTTGAAGGGACCGAAGGCTGTGCCGAGGAAGCCCGGCGCGCCGGAGTCGGACCAGGGCATGTGCTGCGTCGGCGCTGCCAAGCCGACGAACGGCGGCACCGACGGATCGACCGGCCCTTGCAAACGGGCGACGGCGGCGCCGAGGCTGGGTCGGCCGCCCATCTGCAGCAGCGATTTCTTGTCCCAGCCGGACATGCACTGGATTGCGTCATGGCCGCCGGCGGCGCCCACCATGCTGCGAATGACGACGCACTTGTCCATGCGGGCGGCGATCTGCGGAAAGACCTCGCAAATCTGGATTCCCGGCACTCTCGTGGCAATCGGCTTGAACTCGCCGCGAATCTCAGCGGGAGCCTCCATTTTGAGGTCCCACAAGTCTTGGTGAGCGGGGCCGCCGCCCAGGAAGATGTTGATTACGGCTTTCTGCTGGGGCGTGGTCTCCGAACCGCGACCTGCGGCGGCGCGGGCTTCGTTGCGGAAGACGTCGGCGAGGGTCAAGCAACTCGCCCCGACGCCTAGCGCCCCGATGCGCAGGAAGCTGCGGCGGGAGACGCCGTCGCAGAGGCGCGTGGAACGGCCAAAGAGAGTCAGCATGGCGGGACCAGTCCTTTCTGGCAGGCCGGCGTCGAGGCGGGGGCCGACCGATCGGGCGACGGCAGGTCTGGGACCGCGCGGGGGGCTGCGCAATCCTCGATTATTAACAGCCTACGCTACTCCGGCGGTAAAAGCCTGTCAAGGAAGAAGTGAATCCTTTTGCGGGGGCGGCGTCTCACAACCCTTAAAGGGCGGAGGTTGTATGCCAGCAGGGCGCCGCACAACGCACGTCGATCCTTCCCGGTATCTTCAAGAAACGCGTGCAACGAAAGATAGAAATCCTCGCAAAAGCCGCCGTTGTGGCCTCGGCCGGGCAGCGGCAGGAAGCGCTTTGGCGCCGGTGCGGCGGCGTGCAGCCGTTCGCCGTGGCGCGCCGGCGCCAATGTGTCGGCTGTCCCGTGTGCGATGAACACATGGGCGCGGATCCCGCCGATCTTACCGAGATTGTCGAAGCGATTGCGCACCAGCCGCCGCGTCGGCGGCCAGCGGCATTTCTCCTGAGCCAGATCCGGGAAGGAAGTGAACGGGCTGTACAGCACGAGGGCGCCGATCGGCCGGCGGCGAGCCAGTTCCACGGCCACGCCGGCGCCGAGCGAGCGGCCCAGCACGATCATGCGGCTTGCTGGGACGCGGCCGGACGCCGTCATCCAGTCGTAAGCCGCGTCGGCGGCGGCATAGCAACCGGCCTCGCTCGGTCGGCCGGCGCTGCGACCGTAACCCGGGTAATCGAAGATGAGGACGGCCGTGTCCATCCACTCATGCCAGGCGGCCAAGTGCTCGCCGCGGGCGCTGACGTTGCCGGCGTTGCCATGGCAATACAGCATCGCCCCGCGCGACGGATCCCAGCCTTCAGGGGCGGTCCACCAGGCATGAATGCAGACGCCTTCGCGGGTTGTCAGCTCGACGTCCTCGACCTGAAGGGCGGCCGGCGGTTCGTGCCAGCTGCGGCTGGATCGGATCGGGTGATACAGCAGCCAGTTTTCCAGGGCCTTCAGCACGAGGGCGCTCGGCAGCGGTGGGGACGGACCAGGGCCAATACAACCGCGCCGCCGAGCAGCGCCCAACAGCACCAGATCAGCCAGTCGCCCCATAGGGCATAGAAACTGACGCGGCGGTCGATGGGCACGTCGGCCAGCAGAATGCACGGCGTCTTTTTGTATTCGGCCCACCGCGTCGACGGCAAGGTTTCGCCCGGCGACGCCAGCCACACGGAGGGGCGGCCGTCTTGCTCCGAGGGGAACAACGCGCTGGCCGCCCTGATGTCGTCGTCCGCAGAGAGTAACGCAAGGCGCGAGTTGAGGACGGCCCGGAGATCGCGGCGGGTCCATTCCATGTTCGGTACGGCCTTGGGCAGCAGGACGCGGCCGTCGGGGTCGATCACGGCCGAGACGCCCATGTTGACGGCCCGGCCGATGCTGCGACGGCACTCGATGGCGCGGAAACGGCAAATGGCCAAGTGCTCGTCGTGTTCGCTGGAGCCGTCGAACCAGCCGTCGTTGGAGGTGTTCAGCAGAAAATCGGCCGGCGGCTTGCCGTCGCCGCCGCCGTAGGGCCGCGTCCGATCAGGGTCGGCGTCCTCATAGCAAATGGCGACGCCGAAGGTAAAGCGATGATTCTGATCCTTTTCTAGCACAAAGCGCGTCGCCTCCCGGCCCGGCGTCACGCTGTAATCGAAATCATAGGGGGCGAGCTTTTGCATCCACGGGCACCATTCCCGAAAGGGCACATACTCTCCGAACGGAACGCAGTGGATCTTGTCATAGCGACCGAGCGGATGCGCGTCGGAATCGACGAGCAGGGCGGAATTGTAGGTATGGCGGCGCCCGTCGGCCTCGAAGATGCTGGAGTCGAGGCCGAGCAAGACGTCGGCGCCCCAGGGATGGACGACTCCGCGAAACTCGGATCGGCATTTCCTCACTGCGTCGTCGTCCCAGGCGCCCGTAGAGGGCCTTGGCGCGTCAGGAGCATTGTCGAGCCACGAGGCGGGGAAGCTCGTTTCCGGCCAGACGATGAGGTTGGGCTTCGGCGTCTGCTGCGCGGCCAGGTCGCAAAGGGCGAGGTAGTGCACGCCCATCAGTTCGATCGTGTTATTTC
>DATKHW010000938.1:0-9243 GCA_035546275.1 Gemmataceae bacterium | reverse complement strand
ACGCACAAGACGCTGCGCGGCCCGCGAGCCGGCTTCATCCTGTGCAAGAAAGATTGGGCGCAGAAGGTGAACCAGGCGGTGTTTCCAGGCATGCAGGGCGGCCCGCTCATGCATGTGATCGCGGCCAAGGCGATCGGCTTCGGCGAAGCGCTGCAGCCGGCCTTCCGTTCTTACGCGGCCCAGATCGTGAGCAACGCCCGCACGCTGGCGCATGAACTGTCGTCGCGCGGCTTCCGGCTGGTGTCGGGCGGCACGGACAACCACCTGCTGCTGGTGGACGTGGCGTCCCGCGGCCTCGGCGGCAAGGCGGCGGAGAAGGCGCTCGACGCGGCCGGCATTACGGTCAATCGCAACGGCATTCCCTTCGATACGCGGCCGCCGCTGGATCCGTCAGGCCTGCGGATCGGCACGCCGGCGCTGACGACGCGCGGCATGCGCGAGCCGGAGATGCGGCGGATCGCGGAGTGGATCGGCGAGGTGCTTGCGGATCCGACGGATACGGCGAAGCAGGAGAAGGTGCGGGCGGAGGTGCGGGAATTGTGCAAACAATTTCCGGCGCCGGCGAACGCGGAATGATCCCAGCAAGCACTCACTGCGGCAACGCCGGCCGTTCCCATTCGCGCAGCTGCCGCTGCAATTCCTCGTAGCTCAGCGCCCGCCGCGGGATGCGGAAAAAGCCCTCGGCCAACGCCGCGATCGTTGACTGCGCCGCTTGCACGCGATGCACCTCCATATCCAGGCGGCGCAGCCACGCCGGTACGTCCAGGCCCACGCCGGTCGGCGTCGCGGTGAACGCTTCCACTTCCTTCCGCAGCCGCGTGAACGCCGGTCGGCCGTTCGGGCGCCGCGCCTCCGCCATCGCCGGCTCGACCAGCGCACACAGCCGGTCCAGCGCCAACGGCTTCACGAACCGTTCGCCCAGCCGGTCGGCGACCGTTCCCAGGTGAACGCCGCGCGCTCGCTCCAGGCGGGCCAATTCCTCCAATAGTCGGTTCGCCCGTTCCCGCGTGAATTGGGCCAACGTCTGCTCCCAGCGCACCGCCGCCGCGTCCCGGCCGCATCGCGCTAGCACCTCATGCGCCAGAATCAGCGGGCGCATCTGCCAGGCGTGCCGCTCATACACCGCCTTTAGCCGTAAAAACTCGAGCAAGACGTGCAAATTCTCGCCGTAGTCCGATTGCGTCGTCGTCGTGTTGTAGTCCTTGAATTCCTCGTAATTTTCGACCACCGCATGCAGCACGATCTCCAGCCGTCGCACGGCGTCCTCGCGCGGCACGGATCGGCCGACGTCGTCGAGCAGCTTCACGGGACGAAGCGGGTCGGGATTGTCGCGGAGATAGTCGAGGTAGGCGGCGGCGCCGCGGTGCAAGACGCCGCGCAGGTTCGCTAGCGTCATGAAGCGGGCGTGGAACAGATCGCCGCCGTACTTCCGCACAAATTCCTGAAGCGCCTGCCAGTCCCCTTCCGATGACATCGTCTCCAGCACCGACAGCGGCGTCGCCCGGCTGTACTCCGCCCACAACGCCAGGAACGGCCCCGCCAACCGTTCCAGAACGGAAACCAGCTCGCGGTCGCCGGCCTGTTCTTCCGGCCAACCGGCCGCCGACTCCACCACCGCCTCGACGACGGCCTGGAAAGCGGCCTGGAAGAAGTGGTTGAATTCGCGCAGGTCGCGGCCGCGCGCCGGCTGCGTTTGCTCCGCCATGCGCGCCGCCTTGAGCAGCTCATACGTCTCGCGCAGCAGGCCCAGCCGCGGCAAGTTGGACAGCAAGGCCAGCAGCACCGTCTGCGCCGCCCGCAGCCGCAACACCGGCCGCGGCGAACCGTCGCCGGCCGACGGCAGCACCTCCAGCAATTCCCGATTAAAACCCTCCGTGAACGGCGGCAAGGCCTCGCGGGCCGCCGCCGGTTCGCCGCGAAACAGCGCCTTTTCCAGAAGCAGCGCGGCCGGCTCCCACGGCGGGGCCGGTTCCTCTGCATCCGTTGGCTCGCCCTCCCCGGCCGCCCCGCGCAGGGCGCCGACGGCCAGCGTCAGATGCAAGCAGGCGCCGATGGTGGCGTAGAGCAGCTGGTCCTTGAGCACCCGGCGGCGGTCGTATTCCACCAAACCATCGTAGGCCCCACCCGGATCGGGCAGCGGCTGCGAATGGACGGCGTCGAGCAGCCGCAGCATCCGCCGCCGTTTGTCGCGGGCCGCCCGCAGCCAGCCGGCCGCAGGCGAGTCGGGGCCGCTCTGCGAGGCCAGAAATCGCGCCGCCACTTGCCACAACCGGGCCAAGGTCGTTTGGAATCGCAACCGGCGGTCCAACCGCTCCCCCTCGCGTTCCAGATCGAACTCCTCCGTCAGTCCGCCGTCGGCCACGTCCCCCTCGGAGTCGTCGGTGGTGTCTTGGTACGTCACGCCTTCATAAGCCGCCCCATAGAGGTCCTCTTCCTCGTCTTCCGCTCTCATTGGTGCGGCCAGGTCCAACGAGGGGACTTCCCAAAATTCCTCCGCATTCGCCTCCAGATAGTCGAAGAATTTCACGACGAGAGCGCGGCGCTCTTCCGCCGGCGGCAGCGGCGTTCCGTCCGCCTCGTCGGCCGGCTGCGTCAGGGCCAGCATCCAGCGCAGGGCCAGTGCGTGGAACGAATGCGCCCCATCCTCCAGCGGCGCCTGCTCGGCCTGGCCGAGCCAGCTGACCAAGAGCGCCATCGCCGCACGGAAATCGCCCTTGCGCAAGAGGGCGTCTGCGACTAGCGCGAACGCCTTGGGGGAGCGGAATTGGCTAATTTGTTCACGCCAGAACGCCAGGTCGGCGGCCGCCTCGCCGCGCTGCCGCCAGCCGGCCAGCGCCGCCGCCACCTGCCGCGCCGAAGCCGCCGCCTCCCCGCCGTGGACCCGACGAACCTCGCTCACTTCCACGGTGGCGAACGGGTCCCACCAGGCCGCCAGCCGTTCCATGCCGTCCGTCAGCGATCGCGCCAGCTCGTCGTCGCCGGCCGCCGCCGCCTCGCTGCCCAGCCGGGCGTACAGGTGAAACGTGTGCTCCATCACCTGCACCAGCTCATTTAGCCGCGGGTCGGGCATCGAGTCCTCGCGCGCCGAAGAAAGCGGGAATAGGCCCTGGAATCCCAGGATGTTCCACGGATCGGCCAAGGCGCCGCAGGCGACGCCGCGGTGCAGCAGATCGTCCACTTCCGGCAGCCGCGACGCCCCCTGTTTCAGATCGCCGCACTCCGCTTCCAGCTGGCCGCTCGTCAGCCGGTTCAGGATTTCGCTGACCATGCGCACCGAAACGGCCGGGATGCGCGCCGCCTCTTCCCGACTGGCGTCCGGGTAGCCCATCTGTGCGTAGATGAGGGCCAGGTAGCGCTGCTGCAACTGCGCCGCTCGCTGACGGGCCAGGTAGCCGTTGAGGTGCTGCCGGGCGCCGCCGAACGGCTGCCGCATCGTCGCCTGTTCCTGCCGCAGCCGATCGCCGTGAGCGCCCGGCCGCTTGCGCAGCAATTGTTCATAAAAGGCATCCCGATAGCGCGCGATGCGCGGCAGCAGCACGCCCAGCGTTGTGACGGAATCGTGGGCCGACGGCCCCCAGCCGCTGACGCCGGACGCCATCAGCATGACGCCGGCCAAAACGGCCGCCGCTTCCCAAAGCAGCTCGCCGCCATCCACCGACCCCGGATGGTCGACGCGGTCGAGCAGGGCGTCCAGCGTGATCTTGCGAACGACGAAGCGGCGGTAACGGCCCTGGTTGTCGATGTGGTGCGGGTCCCATTCGCCGAAGACGTAGTTGGGCCGGCGGTTGACCGGATGGCCGTGGTCGTAGGCGCGCACGTCCACGGCCAATTCATCGAGCAAGTCCAGATCAAACTCCGCCTCGCCGAGCAGCGACGGATCGGTCGCTTTCAGAATCTCCAACGCCGTTTCGACAAGATCGTGATAGCGGCCGCAGGCTGTGCCGGCGCCGCGGATGGTGAGCGGCACGGGTCGATGGCGTTCATGGTCGTAGGGTTCGCCCTGCGGCCGCGTTTCCAGCACGGCGATGGGCCGATGGCCGATGAAATCGTTGAGCCGATGCAGCACGGCGGCGACCGCGCCGTGTTGATCGTCGGCGGGGACGCCCTGGGCCAGCACGGCCTCGAAGACGCGGGCCAGGAAAAACGGCGTATACAGATCGCCGTCCGCGAGATGAGCCAGCAGGTCGGCGTGATGCTGACGATAGGCCGGCAGCACCTGGGCCGCCAGGGCAAGTGCGGCCTCGGCCTGGCGCGCGTCGCGAAAAGCGGCCGCGCTGCCGTGCAGCTTCCGCAAACCGTCGGTCAGCACGTCGAGCAGCACCGACCAGGGCGCCGACTCGCCGTTTTCAGCCAGCAAGGCGTAGGCGTCGTTGAGCTGCTTCTGCCAGCGGGCGTCGGGCCGGCCGTCGGAGAAATTCAGCCAGCCCAGCAAGCCGGACAGCGGCACGGCCTGTTCGAGTTTCGCCAAACGATCATCCACCGCGGGACCTCCTGGGCAGGGCGGGGCCGGCGCGACCCCCTCGACTCGCCGCTCCGGGGCTAATGCAGCATACCCCGGCCGGGAACGGACCGCCAGACATCGTTGCCGCGCCGCGCTTTCCTTGTCGCGTTCGCCGGGTTAACATAAGACGGCCAGTGAATTTCCCAAGCTCGCTATGCCCGACAATCCGAACAATCTGGATGTCGATTGGCGGCCGCGCATCGCGCACGGTTCCGACGAAGCGACGGTGCGCGACCTGGGCGTGTCGGTGCGCGAAATCCTCCTGGCCCTGTCTCGCGGCACGCCCGCCAAGCAAGTGCTGACCGACCATCCCGGACTTCAAGGTACCGACCTGCGGGCCTGTCTCGCTTACGCCGCCGAGGTGCTGAAGACCGCCAAACCGCCGCCGGACCCTGCCGCTTTGGCGACGCAGACGTACGCACCGCCGGCGCCGACTGATCCAAGAGAAGCGGAAACGATCGCGCCGCCGGCCGTGCGGCCCGATCGGCGTCCGACCATCGCGCCGGCAACGCCGGCCGCGGCGTCGTCGGGTCCGATTCAGATTCCTGGTTACGAAATCCTGGAGGAGCTGGGCCGCGGCGGCATGGGAGTCGTCTTCAAAGCGCGTAACCTTCAGCTCGATCGCGTCGTCGCGCTCAAAATGATCTTGGCCGCCGAATACGCCGATGCGGACCTGCTGGCGCGGTTTCGCCGCGAGGCCCAGGCCGCCGCACAATTGCCGCACGCCAGCATTGTGCAGGTGTACGAAGTCGGCGAGCACGACGGCCGGCCGTACATCGTGCAGGAGTACATCCCCGGCGGCAGCCTGGCGAGCTGGACGGATCAGCGCCCGTGGTCGCCGCATCAGGCTGCCGCGCTGGTGGAGGCCTTGGCCCACGCCGTCCAGGCGGCGCACGATCACGGCATCATCCACCGCGACCTGAAACCCGACAACGTACTGATGACGGAGGACGGCCAGCCGAAGATCGCGGACTTCGGCTTGGCGAAGCGGCTCGACGTGGGCGACGGCAAGACGCGCACCGGAGCCATCCTGGGCACGCCGGAATACATGGCGCCGGAACAAGCGGGCGGACGCAGCAAGGAGATCGGCAAGGCGGCGGATGTTTACGCGCTGGGCGCGATCCTCTACCGGTTGATGACCGGCCGACCGCCGTTTCGGGCGCCCGACATGTTCAGCCTGCTGACGCAAGTGCTGGAGCGCGAGCCGCAGCCGATGCGCACGTTCAACCGCAAGATGCCGCATGATCTGGAGACGATCACTCTGACATGTCTCGCAAAGGACCCGAAGGCCCGCTATGCCTCCGCAGCCGCGTTGGCCGCCGACCTGCGCCGGTTCGTCAGCGGCGAGCCGATTCAGGCGCGGCGGTTGAGCAACGCCGAGCGCTTCATGCGCTTCGCCAAGAAGCGGCCCGGCGCCGCTCTGGCGCGGGGCTACGCCGTCTTTCAATTGCTGGTTTTCGGAGCCGTTTTCGCCATGTGCGGCGGCCTGTTCTTGCCGGGGCAGCCGGCGTCCTTCTCGGCGGCTTTGGCCCTACCCGCCGCTATCCTTGCCGCAGCGGCCGCCGTGCGCGTGCGGCCGAGAATCTGGGCGATCGCCGCCGTCGCCTGGGCTGTACCGGCCCTTTTTACGATCGTGGCCGTCGCCAACGGCATGAGCGTCTTCGGATGGAAGGCGGACATCCCCCCATTGAGGGGAACAAGCGGACCAGAATTGATGCTGTGGTCGCTGTCCGGTCCGGTGGGTTGGCTGCTGTTGAGTGGGTTGACGGCGGTCCTGGTGCTGGGATTGGCGACGGCGACGCCGTTCACGAAGTCGCGGCTGGCCAGTGGGCTGATCGTCGCCGGCATTCTGGGCTTCCTGGGTGTCGCCTATCTGGCGAATCGGCCCAAGGCCGCGACTCATACGCCGGAAAACGGCTATCCAGCCAATTCCCAACCGGCTCGCGACCAAGCGGCCAGCTCTTCCAGTCGGCCTGGAACGGTCTCCGCTAATCCTAAAGCGCGGGCCGTGTTGGCGGCGACCTCCGCGGGCCTGCTTGCTGCGCCGATTGGGCGGGGGCCGCTGCTAGCGGCCGGCGTCCTTTTAGCCAACAAGCCTGATCCGCCGGCGCCCGTTTATCTTCCGCCCCCTTCCAGCCCGGCAAATCCGAACCAGCCATCCGCCGCGGCGGACCCAATGACGGCGCTGTTCAACATGACGCTGCCGCTACTGGCGGTCTGCATGGGCGCCGGGTTCGGCGGCCTGATCCGCCTGGTCCGCAGGTATTGCGGCGGCGATCTGCTCGACGTCGCCGCCGGGGCGCTAATCGGCGGCGCCGTTTTCTGCGGCATCGGCAGCATACCAGGCGCCATCGTGGGCGCGATGGTTTCCAAACGAGAGAAGCAAAGGGCGCCACGCTGATTGCCCGCCGCCGGGGCGTGCTTGCCGAAGTTGATTGGACGCCGTAAGCAAGCCTGCGAGATTCACGTTTTTCGCCGGACCTTATGCCAGAAGACCCGCTGAACCTATACGCCGATTGGCGGCGAGCGTGTATGGTCCCCAGCTGGCCCCTGCGCCCATCTTTTTCGGAACGTGCGTGCTTGCCAGCCTCGTGGCCGCCGTCTTCACCGCGGTTATGCGGAGTAGGCAGGTACTTTACTTTGCCGTCGGCGTCCCCCTATTCTTGTTGCTGTTTGCGTTCCTGTTTATGTGGCCGCTCGCAGGAGCCTGGTCATTTGACGCATTCATTACGTCGGCGGACGGCCGAGCGGCGACCGCTCCACGTAATAGATGACGACATTGGAATCTAGAAAAACGATCACTCGCCGGAATCCTCGGCCGGACGTTGTTGTTCGCGGGACCGGATGCACTCCTCATGCAATCGCTCGATGGCTTGCATCTCTTCTTCTGCTTCATCCCGCAGGGCGTTGATCTCGGCGTCGATCTCCTCCCGCGTGCGGGGCACATGGCCACGGGCCTTTTGATCCGCCCACACTCTTTCCATCCGGGTGATGAATCCATCCTCCGGTCCGGTCGCTGGTTCTATGACTTGCATCGTGACCCGCACCCGCCCCGGCGGCAAGCTCGGCCTCTCGTCCAGCACCAGCGCGCCGTCCGGTTGCAGCGTGCCGGTCATCACGACTTGCGTTTCACCAATCGCAAACCCCTTTATCAGTGCGGCTGGCTTCGCCTCCGTCATCCTACCGTCGCCGCTGTCTGAGCCAAGAGCGGCGGATCCGACTAGGCGGACGGCGGCGTTACGGTATGTACAGTGGTGGGCGGCCGCCGCCCTTCGCCGAGGGAAAGTGCCATGCGAAGCTGGCTCGACGATGACCTGGCCGACCTCCTCCGCCACGGCCTCTACCGCGTCCGACGCTGCTTGCAGTCCGCCCAGGGGCCGCATGTCCGCCTGCATGGCCGCGATTTCGTCAACTTTTCCTCCAACGATTATCTGAATCTCGCCGCCGATCCGCGCCTGGCCGCCGCCGCTTCCCGCGCCGCCCGCCGTTACGGCTGCGGCGCCGGGGCGTCGCCGTTGGTGTCCGGTCTGCTGCCGCCGCTGCGGGCGCTGGAACGCGACCTGGCCGCATGGGAAGGGACCGAGGCGGCGCTCGTTTTCAGCAGCGGTTTTCTCGCCAATGTCGCTCTGGTTAGCACCCTGGCCGGCCGCGACGACGCCGTTTTCAGCGACGCGCTTAACCACGCCAGCCTCATCGACGGCTGCCGCCTCTCCCATGCCCGCGTCCATGTCTTTCGCCATGCCGACGCGGATCACCTGGCGGACTTGCTGCAGCGCGAGGGACCGACTGCTCGACGCCGGCTGATCGTCACGGATTCCGTCTTCAGCATGGACGGCGACTTCGCTCCGCTGGCCGATCTGCTGGAGCTGGCGGAGCGGTTTGATTGTCTCGTCTTGCTCGATGAGGCTCATGCCACCGGCGTCCTTGGCGATCAGGGCCGCGGCCTCACCGATCTGCTGCCGCCCGGCTCGTATCCGTCGGACCGGGTCGTCAAAATGGGCACGCTAAGCAAGGCCCTGGCGTCGCAGGGCGGCTTTGTCTGCGGGTCGCGGCGTCTGATTGCCTGGCTGGTCAATCACGCCCGCCCGTACATTTTCTCGACGGCTTTGGCGCCGCCGACCGCCGCCGCGGCCCGCCGTGCCATCAGAATCGTCAAAACGGAGCCGGAAAGGCGGCGAACCTTGCTCGGCCTGGCCGAACGATTGCGCGGCCGGCTGCGCGAAATGGGAAAACAGCTTGGCGCATCGGCCTGCCAGATCATTCCGGTGATCGTCGGCGATTCGCGCGCGGCGGTCGCCCTGTCGCGGCGGCTGGAAGAGCAAGGCGTGCTGGTCCCGGCGATTCGGCCGCCGTCGGTGCCGGAAGGGACGGCTCGGCTGCGCATCAGTCTGACGGCGGGGCACACGGTGGAGGATGTGGATCGATTGGCGGAGGCGCTGCGGCGGGAATAAAGCAGGGAAGCACGCAGCGCCAGCAAGTGCTGTGATGGAAGCACTTGCTGGCGCTGCGTGCTCAGCGGACGCGACGTTCACCGCTTATCCGGCGGCTTTTCCTTCACCGGAGGCGGAGGCGGGTCCCTCCCTTCCGCCGGAGGCTTGATTTGCGACGCCGGCGGATTGGCGACATCGGGAGGCGGCTTGGCATTGAACCGCGGGGGCTGCCCGCCGATCACGGGAACCTTGTCCCAGTTAATTATGTTGCCGTCGCCCGGCATAATCAGGTTTTTCAGCAACTGCTGGTCG
>DATKHW010000937.1:0-8301 GCA_035546275.1 Gemmataceae bacterium | reverse complement strand
GCGGCATCTTCAGGGCCAGCATTTGCAGTCCGTCGGACAGCAGGGCCAGGCCGTCGGCCGCGTGTTCGCACAGCATAAACTGCATTTCGGCATCGGCCTCTTCGGAGGTCAGAAATGTCGTTTCATTGGGATGCTCCGTGCGCGGCGGACGCGTCAGCGCGGTCAGCTCTTCGCCGTCCCACCGGGCGACGACGGCGCCGTCGCCGATTTGGCCGGCCGCCGTCTGTTCGGGCGTGGCGACCGCAAGGAGAAGCGTCGTGGAAAAGTCGTGGGACGGCCGGCCGAGGCTTCGCGCCGCCGATTGCACTGCGAGTCGGGCCGTGGCGAAGGCGCCGCGGATGACCTGGTTCCAGTCGTCGCCCTGGTGCGGACGGCCGACGCGCCAAACGGCCGCCGTCTGCTCCACCGCCGACTGAACGGCGATGCGGGCGCCTTCCGCCGCGCATGGCGCCGAGCCGGCGCCGTCGGCGACGGCGGCGATCAAGGCGCCGCCCGCCTCCAGCTTCCACACGTGGGCATCCTGACAGGGCAGGCCGCTGCGGACGTGGCCCGCGCCCGGCACGGATGCGCCCGCCGCCTTCCACAAGGTGCGGACGCGATCGCTCACATCGTCCCCCAATCGACCGGCGGCAGCGGCACCTGATCGCCGACGCGGGAGTGGGCGATCTTCTGCGTGCTGCGCGAAAGCCAGACGAACAGATCGACGAAGCGCAGCCCGCGCAAATGGAGCGGCGGGCGGACGGAGACTTTCTTCAGCAGACCCATGTCGGCCTTATCGACGCCGACGGCGAAGAAGACGACTTTTTTCTCCTTTTCGGCGGTCCGAAGGCGGCGAACGGCCTGGCGGAACACCTCGGTCGGCTCGCCGCGTGGGGCGCCGTCCGTTATGAGGAAGACCCACGGCCGATAGTAAGCGACGCCGTGCGCCTGGTACTGGGCCTTGCGCGCTTCCAGCAGGTCGAGGGCCTGGTGGATGCCGCCGCCCATCGGCGTGGCGCCGCCGGCCATGAGAATGGGCGTGGGGAAGTCGTCCACGGTGACGAAATTCTGTATGACGCGCGGCGCCCCGCCGAACGTGACGACGGCCGCCTCGACGCGGCGGCGGGCCAGCGGGTCCTTGACGAGGTCGTCATGGAAGGCGAGCAAGCCGTCGTTGAGCGCCTGGATCGGCGAACCGGTCATCGACTTGGACGTGTCCAGCAGCAGCACGCAGGGACAACGCGGCTCCGGATTATCGGCGAATTCGACGCCGGACGCCATGAGCGTTTCGCCCCAGTCGTCGTCGAAGATCGGCTCAATGGGATCGGGTTCCGGAATGCTGGTCATGGACGCTTCCTCAGGGAGCGTTGGAAACAAGCGCGGAGAGAACGCCTTGTTACCAGTGTGACGCGAAGCGGTCGGCAGTTCAAGAGGCGGCGCGGAAATGCGGGCGGGCCGGCGACGGATAGCAAGCCCCGCCAATTGCACCTGTGTGCGGCCGCGTGAGGCCGTCATTTCCTCACCTTGGCCGCGTCGATCTCCGTCATCTTACCATACCCCTCCGGCCAACCCGACGTCACCTCCGCCTGGCCGACGCAATCGTCCGGCCCGAGCGTCGCCTTCCAATCATCCGCCAGCCGGCCCTTGGCGTCCACGTGCACCTTCAGCAGATATTTGCCCCTCGGCAACACCGGCTTATCGGCCTTCCATTTATTCGCCAATTCCGAGCCGCGCGGCGCCTGGAGAGTGAGATTGTGCTGCCACAGCTTGCCCTGGCCCCATACGACGCGGTCCGACGACGCGATCGCTTCGGTTTGCCAGTCGTTCTTCGCCGCGTCCCAGGCGTACAGATCGACCTGCAGCAGCTTGTCGCCCCATTCCGGCGGCGTGTTGCTCAGCTTGAGCCAGGCGTCCGTGCCGAACCGCTCGGGATCGTCGTCCGGCGGCAGGTCGTCGGCCTTCGTGTACTGGTCGCGGACGGTCTTCGCGTAGTCCTCGATGAATTGGCGGAAGGCCTTGTAACCCTCGTCGCCGACGGCGAATTTCTTGCCGCCGCCGTGCTTGACGGCGCCGAGCGGCTTGAGCAGAAGCGAGCTTTGTTCCGGATCGTCCAAGTTGATTAATTTCGTCATCCGCAGGTAGTCGAGGGTCGCCGCGGGTCCGCCGGCCTTCATCCATGCCACACGATCGCCGAATTCCTTGACATGCTTCTGGTTTTCCGGCGTTCCTTCGGCATGGCAGCTCATGCAGCGGAAGCGCATGGCCCAGACCGTGTTCTCGAACGACTCCAGCAGGCGGTCGGCGCGGTCGTGGCGAATGACCGCCGACGGCCGTTGCGGCCTTGCGAATTCGGACGGATCGAGTTTCGGAGCGTCGCGCAACTTCGGGTCGCGGGCGCTGGCTTTGATCCATTCGGCGAAGGCGTCGTATTCCGCCTGGCGCGTCTTGGCCTGGATCAGCGCCGCTCCCGATTTGTCCGAATCGCCCATTCGGATGAGCTGAAGGATCTTCGATTTCTCCGGCGCGTCCAGGTCGATCAGCCCCTGGTCGCGCAGCGAGAGGAACGTCTTCTCATGGGACGGCAAGATGTAGTTCTTGAGGTCCACGGCCGCGAGGTGGCACTGGGTGCAGCTGGACGGGTTCGGCGATTGGAAGATCGGCATGATCCTCTTCTCGAACACCTGCTGCGGCGTCGGCTCGTCGGCGCGGATTTCACCGTGGAGAACGCAGAGAGCGCAGAGAGAAAAAGCCATTCCAGCGATAATAGCGCGCCGCCGCGTCTTCATTTTGTTTTCCCTCTGCGCTCTCTGTGTTCTCCGCGGTGAGACGTTTCTTCAAACCTTCGCCGGCCGGCGTTTCCGTCCGCCGCGGTGGGATTCTCCGTCGAGCATCTGATCCAGGTCGTAGGCCGCCGCCCGGCCTGGTTGGCCGGCGAAGTACTCGTCCAAGAGGGGACGCACGTGATGGCGCCACACCAAGTGCAGGCGGTTCTCGTCCAGGTCGGGCGTCATGAAATAGCTGTGTCCGACCTGCGCATGCGGTCCCAGGTCGGCGCGCAGCCGGGCGTTGAGCCGATCGAACAGGGCTGTGGTTCGCTCGGCGAAAGTCGGCCCGGCCGCGGGGACGTGGACATGATACCACGCCGCCAGCACCGCGGCGTCCGGCGGCATCTCGACGAAGGAAAAACGCCGCCGCAGGGCCTGGTCCACCAGCGCCGTCGAGCGATCGGCCGCGTTCATCGTGCCGAGGATGTACAGGTTCGACGGCAGCCGAAAGCCGCGGCGCGAATACGGCAGCGTCACCGCCTGGTCGCGGTATTCCAGGAGATATAGCAGCTCGCCGAAGATGCGCGGCAGGTTGCCGCGGTTGATTTCGTCGATGACGAGAACGTGCGGCTCCGACGGCCGCAGCGCCGCCTCCGCCGCGAAGGCGCAAAGCAGCCCGTCCTCCACCGGATAGATCACGTCGTGCCGGCCGTTGGACTCGATGGATCGGACCTTCACGCCCTCCACAAACTCCTCATACGCGTAAGCGGGATGGAACTGCACCAGTCGCACGGCCTCGTCGCGGCCGCCGGTCAGCAGGCGAGCCAGGCTGCGGACGACGTGCGTCTTGCCGGTCCCCGGCACGCCTTGCAGGATGAGCTGCCGCTTCAGATCGAGCAGACCGCGCGTCCGCCGCAGCCAATCGTCGGACAGGAACGTGGCCCGGCGGAAATCCGCGTCGGTGAACCGATCGCCCGCCGCCGGGCCAGCCCGGCCGACAAGGAACGGCAGGGGATCGTCCTCGACGGCGCAGGCATAAGCCGGCAGCAGGCGGTCGAACGTCAGCAGAATCTCGCCGGCCAGTTCATCGGCGCCAAGAAGAGGCGCATCGGCCGGCAACTCGGCGGCGATCTCGAAGGACCGCCCCCCAGCCCACGCGCGGAGATCGTCGAGGTCGGCGACGGCGCGCGGCGCCTCGCCGAATTCGGCCCGGCCGAAGCGGCAAGCCGCCAACGCTCCGCCGTCGCGCAGACAGCGATAAAGCAGATCGGCGAGTTTATCCGCATTATTGCGAAAGCGCGTGCAGGCTTCCCGCGCTTTGCGGCTGATGCGCAGGCCGTAGCGCAGGCCGTTTGCATCCAGGCGGACGAAGAGCTGGGCGTCGCGCCGACCTGCCGTTCCGCTGCGACAAAAAGCGATCCACAATGATGTATTATACGGCCGCGATCGGCCGTAGTCATTCTTGCAAATGCTCGTCAGGGCGCGGCCGCTGCGCGCTTCCGCCTCCAGGTCCCAACCGTGGACGCCGTGCAGCACCGGCCGGATGTAGCGCGAAGCCAGCGCTCGGCAAAGTTCCGTTAGCGGTTCGCGGACGGCGAAGCGATAGCGGTCGCGCTGAGACTCCATCCATTCGCGCCGGTTGTCGGCGGCCAATTCGTGCAGGAAGCGGAACGTGTCGGAGCAGAAACCGCCGAACCCCGGCTGCTCCTCGCGCCGCTCCACGGGCGGCGCCAGCGCCGTTAGAATGTCGGCGATCTCCAAAGGATGGATCGCATACCGCCTACGCAGCCACGCCGTTCCCTCGTTGAAGAGGCGGTAGCGCTCCGCCGTCGAAGCGGCGCCGTCGAGCGAGTCGTCCAGCGCCGCGCAGCCGCGCCGCAGCACATCGTTCCAGGGAGCGAACGCCTGTGGGTCGCGCAGATGCAGCGCGGCCGCAGGCAGCCACAATCCGGCGCCCGGCAGGGGATCAGCGTCCCAGAAAGAGGCAAGCAACGGGTACGGATCATCCGTTTCCCAAAGCCGGCCGACCCACAAAGTCAGCGTCTCCGCATGGGTCGGCCCGTCCAACCCGGATCGCGCGGCCGCGGGGTCCGCGGCGGCCAGGGCGGCGAGGATTTGCGCGCCGTCGGCTTGCGCCAGGCCGGCTTCCATCTGCTCCCGCGCCCGCGCGATCGCCTCGCCGCCTTCCTTCAGTCGTCGCCGCAGCGTCTCCTCCGCGCGCACTTGTCGGATGGCGTCGGCGACTCGGTCCGTTTCATCCGGCAACCGGCTGGAACGCGACAGACAGCGCCCCTTCATGGATGCCACAAGGGTCAGAAAATGGTCGACGTGCAGGGCGTTCGTTGCGGGTCGGAGCGCCAAGATTTGCTCATAAGCGTCGAGCAGGGCCGCATAAACGACGCCCGGCCTATCGCCGGAGCGCCAGCGGGCCAGGCCGAGGCGTCGCAAGCCAGCGACCACGGCCGGCGTCCATGCCGGCCGCCGCGCCCGCCGAGCCGCCTGGAATAGGGCCGACCAGAAGGCCGGACCCAGTCCGACGACGTGGTACGGGCCGCCCGGCGCCAGGCAAGCCTCCAACCGGACCGGCAGCGGATCGCGCCCTTGCAGCAGACAGGCCAAGCCATGTCGCACAATGCCGATCCTTGATTGGATCGCGCCGGCATGGAGGGGCGGATCGACGACGGCCTCGTAGAAGCGCACCAGCGCGGCGGCCAGGTCGGCGTCCGAGGCTTCATCCAGGAAAGCCGGGTAGAGGAAGCGGGCCGTGGCCGACAGGACGGCCGAGAAGCGCAGCCCCATGCCGGGCAGGCGGCCCAGCTCGGCGGCGGAAGGCAATCCATCGGCTGCATATGCGTGCCAGAGGGGAGCGAGGGGGACATGCATCCGGAAAGATGTTTTCATACGACTGCGCCTGCGCCCCCGCCTTGGGATCGACCTTGACGATTGTAACGGCGGCGCGGGGAGACGCAACCCGCTGGGACGATTTGCGATCATGGGGCCGTGAACTGGCGTGCATCAGTCGGCGTGGCTCGCCGCGACCTTTAGAGAGGCGATGTCAGTGCCGCCTTGACATGCAGCGCCGCCCCCTGGCCATCCACCACCCCGCTTGCTACCATACCGTTTTGCCTCGCGCCCAGTTCGTCAACACGGATTGAAACATGTACGCAGTTTTCGTGGATGGTGCGCGCCAGTACAAGGTGAGCGAAAACGAGATCGTCAAGGTGGATTTCCGCGACGTCGAGCCAGGCGGCCGCGTCGAGTTCGGCCGCGTCCTGCTCTATTCCAACGGCGACGACCTCCGCATCGGCCAGCCGGTCGTCGAAGGCGCCCGCGTCCTCGGCGACGTGGTCGAACATCCGTCGATCAAGCTCTATATCCAGCACTTCCGCAAGCGCAAGAACTACCGCCGGCTCAAGGGCCACCGCCAGTGGTACACGGCCGTGCGCGTCAAGCACATCCTACTCGCCGGCCAGGAGCCGCCGGTCGCCGCGCCCAAGCCGGAAGCATCGGCCCCCGCGCCGGCGCCGGCCAGCGAAACGCCGGCTCCCGCCGCACCGCCGGCCGCAAAGTAAGCGCTGAGCCGAGGACCTTCGCATGGCCGCGAACCAGTACGTGGTCGGAGTGCCCAACGAGATCAAGACGCACGAGTACCGCGTCTCCATGATCCCGGTCGGCGTCGAGGAATTGACCAAGGCCGGCTGCCGCGTGCTGATCCAGTCGGGCGCCGGACTCGGCAGCGGCATCAGCGACGCCCAGTTCGCCGAGCAGGGCGCCGAGATCGTCCCCTCCGCCGAGGACGTGTGGAAGAACGCCGACCTCGTCGTCAAGGTCAAGGAACCGCTGCCGGTCGAATGGCCCCTCATGCGACCCGGCCAGGTCGTCTTCACCTATTTCCACTTCGCCGCCGACGAGAACCTGACGCGAGCCGTCATGGCTTCCGGCGTCACGGCCGTCGCCTACGAAACCATAAAGGATTCCAAGGGCAACCTGCCGCTGCTGACGCCGATGAGCGAGGTGGCGGGCCGCATGAGCATCCAGGAAGGGGCGAAATATCTCGAAAGGCCTTTCGACGGCCGGGGCATCCTGCTCGGCGGCGTGCCGGGCGTGCTGCCGGCCAGCGTGGTGATCCTGGGCGGCGGCGTGGTCGGGGCCAACGCGGCCAAGGTGGCGGCCGGCCTCGGCGCCAACGTGACCATCCTCGACGTCAACCTCGACCGGCTGCGCTACCTCGACGACGTGATGCCGCGCAACGTGACGACGCTTTACAGCGACCGTCACAACATCCGCGACAGCCTGGAGCGGGCCGACCTCTTGATCGGCGCCGTGCTGATCCCCGGAGCGCGGGCGCCATACCTAGTGAAGCGGGCCGACCTTAAGCGGATGCTGCCGCGGGCGGTCATCATCGACGTGGCCATCGACCAGGGCGGCTGCGTCGAAACCTCCCGGCCGACCACGCACAGCCAGCCGACTTACATCATCGACGACGTGGTGCATTACTGCGTCACGAACATGCCCGGCGCGGTCGGCCGGACCAGCACCTATGCGCTAACCAATGTGACATTGCCGTATGTCTTGCACCTGGCCCGCAAGGGCTTTGACAAGGCGATCGCGGAGAATTCCGCTCTGCGACAGGGCGTTAACATCCGCCACGGCAAAGTGACCAATCCCGCGGTGGCCGCCACATTCGGATTGGAATGTGCGGCCGGTTAGACGCTTCGGCGCGCATAGTTGGGACGTTATTCCCGCTGTTGCTCCCTCATTTCGCCGTGATATAATCGGCCGGCAGTCATACCGCCGAAATCCATTGAATGCAAAGGGGAACCATCGCAATCCGTCCTTGGACGGGTCGCCGACGCCGGAGGCTTCGCAAGTGTTGCTGACACCGTGTCCTGGCTGTGCGCAGCCGCTGCGCTTCCGCGATGGGCGGCCGGGGGCCCTCGCTCAGTGTCCGGCTTGTGGGCATTGGTTCCACCTCCCGCATGAGACGGCGGCAGAGCTTGAGGGCATTGCGACCGAGCCGATTGAGGCCGCCGCGCAGGCCGCGCCGATGGAACCGGATCGCGAGGTCGGCCGTATATCGGCGCCGGAGTTGCGCACCCAAAGCAGAACGATGCAGAGATCCAAGGCGCCGCGCATCCTGGGCATGCACTGGCTGATCTGCTCGCTGCTTGTGTTCGGGGCGATGGGGCTGGTCCTGATCCTGATTTCCGTCTTCGCGCTGGCGGCCAACCAATTCGCCGTGTCCGTCTTGGCGCCATCGGGCCCTCTCGTCCAACCATCCAGCCTTCTCGCTCAGCCATTCGGGCGTGTTGCCCACACGCCGCCACCCGCCACCGATTTTCCGAACTTGCTCGCCTACTGGTCTTTCGACGAGGGCGCCGGCGACGCGGCCGCGGACGCCTCCGGAAACGTTCAGGCGGCAAAATTACTCAACGCCGCTTGGGCGCCCGGCGTTCGGGGGCAGGCGTTGCGGTGCAACGGCCCGGGGAGTTACGTGGATTATGGATGGTCTTCGGCCACCACCTTTGCGGCGGGCGAGCCGTTCACGATGGCGTTA
>DATKHW010000936.1:0-9057 GCA_035546275.1 Gemmataceae bacterium | reverse complement strand
CCGCCCGGTAATTATGTTCTGCTGCAAGTGGAGGATCGCGGCTCGGGAATGTCGCCGGAAATTCTCAACCAGGCGCTCGACCCGTTTTTCACGACCAAGGAGGTCGGTCAGGGTACGGGTTTGGGTCTGCCTATGGTTTTCGGCATCGTGCAGGGTCATCAGGGCTGGCTCACCATCGACAGCGCCCCGGGGCAGGGAACGTGCGTCAGCATTTATTTGCCGCGTCTGGGTCAGGCGGCCGGTCCAGCAGCCGGGCCGTCGGCGCTTGGCCCTGAGCTGGCGGAACCGGAGTCGGCGCCCGGCCGGTCCATCCTCGTCATCGACGACGAGCAAGCGGTCCTCGATGTGGTGCGCCGCTTCCTTGAAATCGCCGGGCATCATGTTACCGTTGCATCCAGCGCTCACGACGCGCTGGATTTGCTGGGGGACGGTCGATCCGTAGATTTGATCGTCCTGGATTTGATGATGCCGCATCAAGACGCCGCCGCCACGTTTCAGCGGCTGCGGCAACGCCGTCCCGGCGTGCCGATTCTGCTCTGCACCGGCTTGGCCGACTCCGACCCAGCGCCGGAGCTGCGCCGCAGCCCCGCCGTTGGTCTGATCCGCAAGCCATTTCGTATGAATGAGTTGTGGCAGGCAGTCCGCCGGCTGCTGGATGGGGCCGACTTTTCCAGAACGTGATTTCCCTTTCTTGTTCACGTGCTTTGGCATGGGCCTTGCAACCCAATTCGTCGCGTGAATGCGCTTTGCACCCCCATTAAGGAGGCGAATTATGTCCGACATCAAGCACGACATTAAGAAGCGGATCGACGACACGGCCGACGCGGCCAAGCAGGGCGCCAGCAAGGCCGTGGACGCGACGAAGAAGGCCGGCCAGGCGGTCGGCGACAAGGCCAAGGAAGTGGGCCAGAAGATCAAGGACGCGTCCAAATAAACTCGCAGGAGCGGCGGCCAGCGCGTCGCGCCCAGCGCGGGCCGCCGTTCGTCACTCTCCGGTTTCCACGCGCAGACAGCGAGCGATTTGCCGCACCGCCTGGCGCAGACGGTGTTCATTTTCGACCAGGGCCAGGCGCAAATAACCCTCGCCGACCTCGCCGAATCCGCGGCCGGGGCTGACCGCCACTTCCGCTTCCTCGATCAGCTTCATGGCGAAATCGAGCGATCCCATGCGCTCCCGCCACTCGGCTGGGTAGCGCGCCCACACAAACATGCTGGCCTTGGGCGGCTCGACCTCCCAGCCGATGCGCCGCAGCCCCTCGACCAGCACGTCGCGCCGCTTCTGATATTCCAACGCCTGCCGTTTGACCTGCTCCTCGCCGTGCCGCATGGCGATGATGCCGGCGATCTGAATGGGTGCGAAAATGCCGTAGTCGTAATATCCCTTGATGGTGGCCAGGGCGCGAATCATCTCCGGGTTGCCGGCGCAGAAGCCGAGGCGCCAGCCGGCCATGTTGTAGCCCTTGCTCATCGTCGTCGTCTCGACGCCGACCTCCTTGGCGCCGGGCACGCTCAGGAAGCTCGGCGCCTGGTAGCCGTCGAAGCAGACGTCTCCGTAGGCGAAATCGTGCAGAACCATGAAACCGTGCTTGCGGGCCAGCGCAACCACCTCGACGAAGAAATCGCGCTCTACAACCGTGGTGCTGGGATTGTGGGGGAAATTGAGGATCAGCACCTTGGGTTTCGGATAAAGATGCTCCGCCACGTTGGCGACGTTGGATAGGAAGCGATCGGGCTGGGTGCAGTCAAGGCTGATGACGTTGCCCGAGGCCAGGGCGACGGCGTAGACGTGGATGGGGAACGACGGCGCCGGCACGATGGCGGTGTCGCCGGGGCCGAGCAGGGCGAGACACATGTGGCTGAAGACTTCCTTCGAGCCGAGGCCGGCCAGGACTTCCGAATCAGGATCGAGCTGCACGCCGTGCAGCCGGGAATAACGGAGCGCGGCCTCGCGCCGGAGGTTGTAGAGTCCGTTGCTGACGGAATAACGGTGATTGCGTTCATCGCGGGCCGCTTCGCAGAGCTTGTCGATCACCTCGGCCGATGGCGTGTCGGTGGGGTTGCCCATGCCGAGGTCGATGACGTCCACGCCGGCCCGGCGTTTGCGGTATTTCAGATCGTTGATTTTGCCGAACAGATACGGCGGCAACCGTTTGACGCGGTCGGCTACGCTGATCTGAAACGGCGCCTGGACGGTGTTGGGTTCGCTTTGCATGGCGGCAGTCGGGGTGCAATGAAAACGCGGACGCGCCTGGCCGCGTCCGCCGCTTTTTGAGTGTAGCACCCGGCCGACGGCGCCGCCATCCCGCCTTTTCCTTGCGTCAGCCGCGATGCGCAGGCATAATCGGCCGCACGAGGTCGCTCAACCGACACAAGGAGACGCACGCATGTTCCGCCGTATTATCCCCCTCACGCTCATGGCCGCCCTGCTGGCGCTTGTCCCGGCCCGCACAGACGACTTTCCGAAGGAGACCGGCCTGTACGACGGTTTTACGCCGCTCTTCAACGGCATGGACCTGACCGGTTGGAAGGCCAGCGGCAAAATGGAGGATTGGAGCGTGGACGGCTCGACGCTTTACACCAAGGGCGGCGGGGGCGGCTGGCTGATGACGGACAAGGAGTATGGCGATTTCGAGGTATACGTCGATTTCAAGATGCCGTTGTCCGGCGGCGGCAACAGCGGCGTGGCCATTCGGGCGCCGTTCCAGGGCGACGCGGCCTATCAGGGAATGGAAATTCAACTGCTCGACGACGCGTGGCACCGCGATCCCGCCCACTTCAAGGGCCTCAAGCCGGTGCAATTGACCGGTTCCATTTACGGCGTCGTGCCGCCGTCGCATGAGGCGCTAAAGCCGGTCGGCGAGTGGAACACGATCCATATCACGGCCAAGGGCCGCCAGGTCACGGTCGAGCTGAATGGAATCAAGACGGTGGACGCCAGTCTCGACGATCACAAGGACCAGTTCAAGCAGCACCCCGGTCTGACGCGCGAAGCGGGCCACATCGGCTTGCAAAGCCACAGCAACCGCGTGGAGTTCCGCAATATCTACGTCAAGGAGCTGCAATAGAGTTTCAGACGGGGCGGACGGCCTGCCCCGCCGTCCGCCCCGGAGCAGTGCATGACCAAGCCCACACCGGCGCCGATCCGCCCGGAGGAGGTGCGCGAGCGCGCCTTGGCCGTCGTCCAGGCCGACCGCTTTCCGCACCTGGCGACCATCGACGGCGATCAACCGCGGCTGCGTCCCGTGTCGCCGGTGCGAACCGACGGCTTCACTGTCTACGTCGCCAACCTGCGCTGCTACGGCAAGACCGCCGAGATCGCCGCCAACCCGAAGGTGGAGCTGGCCTATCTCGACGATCATCACGACCAGGTGCGGATCACCGGCGTGGCGGAGATCGTGACCGATCGCGCGCTGCTGCAGGAGATCTGGGACGCGAACCCGCTGCTACGGCAGTTTCTCGGCAGCCTCGACAATCCGGACCTAATCGTGTACCGCATTCGGCCGAAGCGCGTGCGCTTCATGCGCGAGTGGGCGCTGGAATATCTGGAAGTGGCCTTGGCGGCCAGCGAGAATACTGGGGAATTTCCCGCGCGGGGATAGATCCTCCCCGCCGCGTGCTGGGCGGCTGCGTCCCAATAAGGTGAGATGGTTCGGGTTGGCAGCCGTGAATGTCCCCGATTCCGGTCTCTCTTGTGGACCGGCGCTTCCACGTCGATAGCGGCAAGGCGCTGCTGGGCGGCCTTCTCGACCTCGCGGAGCGGCGTGAAGGGGACGGCGGCCGACGGCGCGTGTTTCGGGACGATGAGGGAGGTGTTCACGCCCATCGCGTGGAGGAAGTCGGCGGGGGGTCGAGGCCGGCCTTGCTGACGCTCTCGACCAGGGCGTCCTGGTTGGCGGGGAGGAAGCAGACGGCGTACCCCAGGAGGAGCCATCCGTCGATGACAAGGATTTCCGGCGGCCAGTGGTGTTCTTTGCTTTCCTTTTCGTCGGCGAAGTGTACCTTCAAGGGCAGAAAACCGATCGGCTTCCCGTTGAGCAACCCGGCCAGGACAAGCGCGAGAACCTTGTCCGGCAGCTCCAGGATCGAGGGACGCATTGAGCAGGATCGGTCCGCCTGGAATAGCGCGCCAGTGCTGCTGATATGCTGACCGGCGGCCCCGATATGCTGACCGGGATCGCTCATATGCTGACTGGCCCGGTCAGCATACTCACCAGTTCGGCGAAGAGGCGGAGGCAAAGCCGATGACGTTCGTCTTCCGGTTCGGGTACGAGACGCCCCAGCAGCAGGCAGCGAACCCCACCCACGGTTGGGACGACGAGTCGAGCCAGTGGGTCGTGATCGAGGCCCCGGATGAGGCCGCGGCCTTGGACTAGGGCCGTGAGGTCGCCGACCGGTTCGTCCGGGAGCTGGGCGGCGGGTCATGGCGAGCAGGCAGCTTCGCTCACTGCGTGGAGCCGCTGTCCGCGTGCCCTTGGGCGGTCGGTCGGCCGGCGGTCGCGGTCGGGCAGTTCCCCGAGCTCGGCGGTTGGGTGTAGGCGCGAGGAGCACAGATTGCATGGCAAAACATGCGCACAGCCCGGAGTTGCGTCGTGCTCTGCTGGAGGTTGTCGAAAATCAACTCCGGGAAGGCGCGCCGCCGGAAATCCGTACGACCCTGGAGCGCCTGCTGAGTGAAGGAGTCTCGCGGGATAGGGCACTGGAGTTGATCGCTTGCGTGGTTTCTTCGGTGATCTTTGACGTACTCAAGAACGGCCAGACATATCGGGAAGCGCGCTACCTTGCCGGGTTGCGGGCGTTACCGCGGCTTCCGTGGGAGGGCGACGCCGAACCCGAGGCTGCACCTGACCGCGGCGGCATTTAGCGTCTGCCGGCTTCAATGGCTCCCCGGCCGCCGCGGCAGGTGAGCCGGGTCGTTCGGCCGCTTGCGAACCTCGAACCATGACGGCGCATCAGGGACGGAGGGGAACTCCGTCCCGTACTACATGGAGCAGTCATGCCCGAAATCGACGAGCACACCGAGATTCTCGAAGACCACGAGCCGTTACTCGAACTCAAGGACTCCTACAATGCAGGCGATTGGCCGGCTTTTCACGGCCTTGTGCGTGAACTCAGCGAGGATTTGGCCAACGAGTATCGTGCGAAGATCCAAGAGAAGGTATGCAGGTGGTCGTCCGCTACCGGGGCCCTGCGCTTCTATGATCGCCCACCAGCCCGAGCCTACATCTAGGCCAAGATGCTGTACCGGGATGGGTTTTACGAGGCCACAATAATGGTCTGCCGATCCATCGCGGAGATGATCTGCTATGATCGCTTGGACGGAGCCGCGCATCCATTTGGCGCAATCCAGCAGGTCGAACGCAAGTGTTTTCGTGATCTGATAAAATGGCTTGCGTCCAACGATCGCCGCATTACGCCCAAGGTATTTGCAGAGCTAAACTCGCTGTATGACGTCGGAAACAACTACGTTCATCCGAAAGCCGGCCAGAACGCGAAAGACGATTCATTGAACGCCCTGAATCTGCTTGGTATAGCGGTGTTTGAAGAGTATGGCGTGAAATCATCCGACGAGTGGATCGGGCGGACACTTCGAACTCCGTACACGGACTATCCAGACATTTGCGGTGGCACGAATTTCTGTCTTACCGCGTTCACTACACCGCAAGCAGCAATGGAACACTACCTGCGCCACAAACGGGGCGAACCAGGCACTGCCGGTGTAAGGATTATCGAAGGGCAAGCAGAAAAGGCCGAACCAGACGCTCTAGCAGACGGCGGCCGCGATCCTGGTTCATGACAATTCACTGTCGCTCAGCACGGCCGCCGCTGCTGAGCTGGGTCGTTCCGCCCATCTCGTTTTGAGCCTCCGTTTCCGCCCCGCCCCCCGCTCCTCCACGGCGCGGGGCGCGTCCGTCCACTCTCTGTTCCGCGGCAACCACGGCACGTCGCCCCACGGCGCCGGCGGCAGGCCGCGCTCGCCCCGCATCTCGTTGATCGCCGCCGCGCCGTATCACAGCCGTTGTTCCGGGCGAAGTTCGCGTCTGGTATACCTTCTTCATCGCCTTCTCTGGGGGCTCGGCATGACACAACCCATCCAACTGGCGCCCGTTGAGCAGTACAGCGTCGAAGAGCGCGTCGAGTTGCTTGGGCGGCTGTGGGATAGCCTCCTCGACGCCGGGGGCTTGCCTGCGGCGCCCGCCTGGCATGCCGCTGAGGTGGCGCGGCGGATCGCTCGCGCCGACGCGGCACCCGGCTCGGCGATCCCGCTGGAGCAACTGCGCCGGGAGCTGCTCGGAGAGACGCCGTGAGTGTGCCGGTCGCCGTCCCCCTGACGCCAGGCAGGACATCTTGGACGGGCGCTCGTTCTTCGAGCGGCGTCGCACTGGTTCAGGGGCGGTGTTCGCGGCCCAGGTACTGGCGACCCTCGACCAGATCGGCGACATGCCGGAGATGTACGGGGAGGTCGGTCCAGGGGTCCGGGCGGCAGGGGTCCGGCGGTTCGGCTATGTGGTGTACTATCGGGTCGTGCCGAGCGGTGTCGAGGTGATCGCGGTCCTCCACGGCGGCCGCGACCCAAGCGTCTGGCAAGATCGGGCCTGATCCAGCGCTCCAGGGACTGCTTCTTGGCTGAGGGCAAAATAGCGTCGCTTGAGTCATTCCGCAATCGCCCATGGGCCGCCGGCCGAGTTCCGGCAGCAATTCCCACCCCCTTGGCGCGTCCGTCCTCTCTCTGTTCCGCGGCAGCCACGGCACGTCGCCCCACGGCACCGGCGGCAGGGCGCGCTTGCGTCGCACCTCGTTGACCGACGCCACGCCGTATTTCAGGTCCGCCTGCTGTTGCACCACCGACAGGTTCTGGTCCACCGGAACCGGGTCCTCGCTCGCCAGGAAGAGAAGGCCGGCGTTCCTGCCCTTCGCCAGCGTAGGCCTCGCCCGCGGCGACGACTCATCGCACCTGCAAATGCAAGGCAAGCTTAGCCACGACCAGCTGATTGAGACTTACCCCCTCCGCCTCCGCCTCACTGGCCAGGGCGGCGTGGAGCGATTTGGGCACGCGCACATTAAACTTGCCGCTGTACTCGCGCCGTTGCGGTCCTACAGGCGGTTCCGGCAAGCTGTCGATTAGCTCGTCGATTCGCCGACTCGCCTCTGTATTGGCAAAGGCCGTCCGGTCCTTGGCGCTGGGAAACAGACGCACGTACGGCCCGCCTGGGCCGTAAATGGCGTTGTTCGCTTCCACCCAGGTCAAGCCCGCGGTTTCGGCCAATTTCTGCGCAAGGGTCAGCAGTTCATTGGCGCGGTTCTCAATGCTTCGTTTCGACATGCCTCCGACTCCGATCAATCCAGGTCGATAATCTCGCCGCCCTCGCGGACTTCCAGGTAGACAGCGCGTTGGCCGAGCCGCTTGCCGATCTGCATGAAAAGCTCGCGCGCCTCCTTCATACGCTCCGGTGGCACAAGCACCTCCAGCCGATAGCTGGTTTCTTCATACGCCCGACCGTCATCGGCTACCCAAGCGCCTTGAAAGGGACCCTCCAGCGAATACCCTCCGAATGTATTCCGGACGAGGGTCAATATGGCGCGCCGTTCTCGCGTGCTGACTTTTGAACCGTCGTTCCGGTGCGTCGGGATGCGGGTCACGACGAGCATTGTCGGGTCTCTGGAGCGGCTTCCGACGCACGGTTTCATAGTACCACATTCGGTACCGCCTGCAAGCCGATAAGGTGCCGTCCTTACCACGTTTCCAAAATCGGATACACCGCCGTCTGCACTTCGCCGCCAGTGACGTGGACCTTGCGGTCCTTGTCGATGTAGACATTCACCTCGCTGCGGACGCCGAACTCCGGCAGATAAATCCCCGGCTCGATCGAGAAGCAGGTCCGCGGCAGCACGCGCCGCTCCTCGTGCGTCTCCAGATCGTCCATGTTGGCGCCGTTGCCGTGCGTCTCCTGACCGATCGAGTGGCCGGTGCGGTGACAAAACGCCTCGCCGTAGCCCGCCTTTTCGATCACCTCCCGCGCCGCCCGGTCCACCTGCCAGCCCTGCAACGGCTCTCCCTTGGCGTAGGCCGTGCGCACCCGGTCAATGGCGGCGTCGCGCGCCCTTGCCACGATGCGGAAAATCTCCTCATACTTCGCGGGGACTTCCTTGCCGATAAAGCCGACGCGCGTGAGATCGGAGTAGACGGCCCGCGGCCGGTCCAGCTTCGCCCACAAGTCGATGAGGACGAAATCTCCCTCTTTCATCGCCGTATCATGGGGGCCGGCGGCCGGCTCGTAGTGCGGATCGCCGCTGTGGGGGCCGACGCCGACGATCGGCGGGTGGTCGGTGAACAAGCTGTGCTGCTTGAAGTGGTCGAGGATGCGCTGCTGCACCTCGGTTTCGCGCACGGCGCCGTTGCGGCGCACGCGCTCAGCGATGAAACCGAAAGCGGCGTCGTAAGCCGTGTTGGTGTGCTTGGCCGCCTCCAGGTGCATGGCCCATTGCTCCTCGTCCCAGCAGGCCTCGAACAGCTGCACCAGGTCGCCCGAGGGCACGACCTCGACGCCGTTGGAGCGGACCAGCTCGATGGTGCCGGCGTCCACGCGCGAGACGTAGGGATTGGCGTTGCGCGGAACGTATTCCATTGCCACACGGCGGGCGGCCTGTTGGGGCATGGTCTGGAGACCATGCCCCAACAACGTGGCGACGCCGGCTTCCAGTTCCTGCCAGCGAAGATAGGACCGTGCGGCGCCGGGAAGATGGTCCAGCGCGTGCGGTTCGATGCGGTGCAGCAGCTTCCGCGGTTCGCCCTGCGCCGGCACAAAGTAGAACCAGCGGCGCGACAGCATGGCGTCGGTGGGCAGGCCGAGGACGCGCCGGGCCAGCACGTTGAGGCCGCGGAAGTCGTACAGCAGCCAGCCGTCGAAGCCGAGCTGCTGGATGGCCGACTGGATGGCGGAAAGCTGCGGCAGGCCGGGTTGCGACATGGCTACCTCGCGGGAAAGAGAAGCTGTTGACACCGTATCGACCGCAGGGCGGGGGGCAAGGCGCCCGCCCGCGGCGCAATCCGTACCATAG
>DATKHW010000935.1:0-9672 GCA_035546275.1 Gemmataceae bacterium | reverse complement strand
GATCTGGAAGAGCCCGTCGTCGTTCTGGAAATGAGGGCGTTCCGAGTCGGCCACGTCGCTGGCTTTAAAGCTCGGGAAGCGCCCGGGCGTGTAGGTCAGCAACACCTCGCCGAGAAACGCGTCCTCCTGGTAGTTGATTTCGATTGGGGTGCCGTTCCCGCATTCCGACCCCGCTGCGACGATCTTGGTGTCATTGGGGACATTTGGCATCTTCTCTTGTTTCCCGGTGAGTATCACCGTCCCAAGACCGTTCTCCGCGCGGATGAGGCTCGGGAGTCGCACATCCGCCTGCACCGTCCCGATGTCCCCTTGAAAGTTCGTTTTTTGGCCATTGTCGCGCTGGGCGAGAGCGAGGATGTAGCCGTAGATGCGATAGCCCTTCACGAGGTCGATGTCGCCTTGCACGGCAAACACGTCTCTCCTAACCGTGCCTCCCGACACGACTTGGCCCATCGCGTTTTTCACCGGGTCCGCCACAACGCTGGCGATCTTGCCGCCATCACCCAGGCCTTGCCCGCACACGATCTTGACGTCAATGTCGCCTGCGGTGGCGTGGATGTTGCCGATTGATGTGCTGGACACGATGCTGAACGGGCCGGCGAACGTGCCCTGGCCAATGTTCTTGGCAGTTATGTCGCCGATGGAGTTGGCGAGGATCAGGTCGCCGTTCGGGACGACGCGCGACGGCTGGAAATTCCCTTCCACTCGAATCGAGTCGATGTCAGAGTTTGGAGCCTGGATGTCAGCCCGTAGGTCTCCATTGACGTGAATCTGATCAACATACGCGCGTTTCGTCGGGATGAGGAACCCCTTCTGGATCACGGCCGTTCCCAGCACCGCCAAGTCGAGGCCGCCATTGGCAACCGTGAACGAGCCGTCCACCTGGAAGTCGCCCCCGACCGCCCAGCGCGTGATTTCCTCAAACCTGTCGGCTTCCCGTGCAAGGACATTCCCATGCACGGTGAAATTGCCGCCGACGGCAACCCGGTATTCGCTGATGGGGGTGAAGTCGCCGTTGACCGTCAGCGATCCGAGAACGAGCAGATTTCCAATGCCGATTCTTTTCAGCGTCTGAGTCGTGCTCTGACCCCCGTTGCCGATCACGAGTTGGTTGATGTAGGGGTCGATCGAGCCGGGAAAGAACCGATTGGTTTCGATTTTGGAAGTCACCTCCAACTCTTGCAGAAAGACCAAACCGTCCTTAACGGCTCCCTCGAGGTCCAGATCGCCGGACAGCATGCCGATAACGAGTTTGTTGGTCGCCCCTTGGACCGCGAAATTGCTGACGTTCCCGGCGAACAGGGCCGCGGTGATGCCCCCGACCCCAACCAACCCTGAAAGCGGCGCGTCGCCCGGGTTCTGGAAGAGGTCCGTCTGCACCGTCGCCCCAATGCCGTATACCGCCAGGCTGCCGACGCCCTCCCACACCGCCACCTGCTCTGCCGCACTCGTCCCCAGCCAGCCCGAGGCTTGAATCGACTGGATCGAATCCAATCCCGTGATCGATCCTGTCAGGTTCGCAAACGCGAGCGAACCCGCAGTCACGCCCGTCAGCTCGTCCGTTGTGTCGGCCCCCACGATACTGCCCAGGTCGCCCCGGTCCATCAAGGTCAGCGTGCTTGCGGCCGGTAGGTCGATCGTGCCGACGTCGCCGTCGTTGACGCCGGGGCCGGGGTAGTCGGTGCTGAGCAGCAGGTTCACGCCCGTCACCCCCGAGGCCGCATTCACCAGCGAAGCGTCGCCGTTCGTGTAGATCTGGTAGGTCGCGCCCGAGGTCAGCAGGGTCATGGTCATCCCGTCGCCCACTTCGGCGTAACCGCCGGGCTGGATCACGGTTTGCGAACCGCCGATCTGGAGATAACCGTCGCCGTCGTTCTCGACCCACACGCCGGTCCCCACGGTCGTCCCCTGGACCGTCGTCACGGCGCTGGTCGCACCCTCCTGGTTCTGGACGTAACCGGAAACGGTGTAGCTGATGCCGGGGGCGTAGTTGGGCAGGTAAAACATCGGCGAGGAGCTGCCGACATAGGCCCCGCCATTGACGCTGACGTAATAGGTGAACCCGTCGGTCGTCTCGGTGTAGGACGGGTCGCTGACATTAGAGAATTGGAAGGGCACGCCGGGGCCGATGTCGGCCAGAGAGACGCCGACCACGCCAAAGGTATCCGTGATGGCCGCCGCCGTCACGTTTACTGCCGTGGTGTAGTCGGTCGTTCCGCCGCTGCCGTCTATCACCTCGATGACGGCGTTGTACGTGCCCGCCACGTCATACGCGTGCGTGAAGCTGACGCTATCTGATCCCGTGATCAGTTCGTCCGGCGGGATCATCTCAAACTGGCCGTTGCCGTTCCAGTCGGCCAGGTAGGTCAGCGTGTCATTGGGGGCGATATCGCTGACGTTTGAGACCGTGAACGTCACCGGCGAGCCTTCCGTTCCCCCGGAGTTGGCGACGGTCGCCGTCGGCGCCACGTCGGTCACGGTGACGATCGACGTGCTGAGGCTGGACACGCCGAACTGGTCGGTCACTTGCAGGGCGGCTTCATAGGTCCCCGGCGCGGCATAGGTGTAGGTCGGCGTGAACGTGCCGCTGGCGGAGGGATCGGCGTTGAACGTCGAGCCGTCGTAGTTGAAGTCCCACTGGATGCTGGTGAAGTTGGACGATGAGCCGAGCGCGTCGGTCGCCGTGCCTTCGAGAGTGAGCGGCGTCCCCTCGGCGACGGTCTGATCTTGTCCAGCGGAGACCGTCGGCGGTGGGTCGGTCACCGAGACATAGAGCGTGTCGGTGCTGACGGCGCCGGCGCTGTCGGTGAGTTGGAAGGCGACGACGTAGATTCCGGGCGCGGTGAAGATGTGCGTCGGGTTGAGCGCGCCGGCGGCGGAAGGATCGGACTGGAAGCTCTGGCCGCTGTAATTGAAGTCCCACGCGGCGCTGGACGAATTCACCGTGGCGGCGGAGTTGAACTCCATGTACGACCCGTTAAAGGACACCGTTTCGCCGACATCGACCGCCTGGTCCGGCCAGGCGAGAGCGACCAGCGAGGACGACGGCGTGACCGCGATCGTGTCGGCGGCGATGCTGGAGACGCCGGCCGAGTCGGTCGCCTGGACGGCCACGACGAACGTTCCCGCTTGCCGAAAATCCCAGGTCGCGGAGGTGGAAGAGATCACGTCCGGGACGAAATTCTGGCCGTCGTAGTCGAAGTCCCAGGCGAAGCTGATTGGGTCGGACGAGCCGCCGGGGTCGGAGGCCGAGGCGGTGAAGGTCACCGGCTGGTCCGGCTGCACGGAAGTGGAGCTGGCAGAGAGATTCACGGTCGGGGCGACGGCGTTGACCGTGACGGTGAGCGTGTCGAGGCTGGTCAGGTTGTTGTTATCTGTCACCTGGAGCGCGACGGTGTAGGTCCCCGGAGCGTCGAAGGTGTGGCTCGGCGTCAGCGTGCCGCTGGTCTGAGCGTTGAAGTTCTCGCCGTCGTAGTTGAAATCCCAGGCGACATTCATCAACGAGACCGTTCCGTCGGGATCGGTGTACGAGCCGCTGAACGCGGCCGTGCCGCCTTCGTTGATCGTCTGGTCGGACCCGGCGCTGGCCGTCGGCCCGACGTAATTCGGCGGCGTAACCGTGACTTGCATCACGGACAGTTCGGACGTTCCGTTGCCGTCGGTGACTTGCAGCGCGACCTGGTACGTACCGGCGCCGGAATAGGTCCAGTTCGGGGTCAGCGTGCCGGTTGTCATGGGCATGAAGCCCTGGCCCGTGTAGTTAAAGTCCCAGGCGATTCCGCTGGGCGGGACCGTGCCGCCTGCGTCGCTGTAGCTGCCGTTGAACGAGACGGCGGCGCTAGGCCCCATCATGCCGGCCGATTCGGCCACCGTCTGGTCGGGGCCGGCGTCGACGATCATCACGTCGGGCGGCTTGACCACGACCGCGGTCGCGCCGATGCTGCTGTTGCCGCTGAGGTCGGTGACCTGCGTTTCGACGATGTACGTGCCGGGCGTGGCGTAGGTGAAGCTCGGCGACGTTTCTCCGTTCGCGGAGGAATCGGGGTTGAAATTCTGGCCGTCGTAGTTGAAGTCCCACTGGATCGAGGCGACGTCGCTCGGCCCGGCGGGATCGCTGATAGCGGCGTTGAAGGCGACCGCATCGCCGGCATGAACGGTCTGGGCGGCGCCGAGATCCACCGTGGGCGGCACGTCGTCGATTTCGATGGGGCTGTCGGCCGTGGCCGTTTGGGACGTGCCGTCCGAAACCAGCACGCTGAGGTCGTAGGGCGAGCCGGAGGGGGAAGGGAGGGCGTAGGCGTGCGTCACATCGGTGAGGTTCGCGCCGCTTTGGCTCGTGCCGTCGCCGAAGTTCCAGTCGTAGGTCAGCGTGGCGCCGGACTGGTCGGAAGAAGCGTCGGCGGACATGGCGATCACATCGCCTTTCTGGCCGATAGACGGCACGACGAGCGAGTTGATGGTCGCGGCGAGCAGGTCCCGCCGCTCCAGCTGCTCAAGGAACAGCAGGGGGCGGCGGATTGCGGCGTTAGAGGATGTGGTAACTCGGCGGTTCTTGCGGCGGAACATGGGAGAGGCTCCTTTGCGTTCTGGACGACGGTGGACGGACCCGCAAACACAAAAGGCCGGACGGCGCCGGCGAAGAGGACTTTTCCCGGTCGCTGAAAAGGGCAGCTGAATGGCGTCTGCATAGTACGCTCGATCCAGACGACGGACAAGGACGTGGGTGTTATTTTTCACAACAATTCACGTCGGGCGCAACGAGACGCCGTGGATGGCGCTTGCGATTTGGCCTCGCGGCGTATACATTGGCCGCATCAACGTCTCGAACGCAGCGAGGTACACCGTGATCTGGACGACCCTGGTACTGGCCGCCGCGCTGGCGGCGCCGGACGACAAAGACAAGCTCGTCATCAGCAACGTACGCGACACGCTCGGCCTGATGGGTCCGACGCGCCCCGGCGACAAGCTCATCCCCGGCAGCGAATACTATCTTTGCTTCGACGTGGGCGGCGTCACCATCGGCGACGACGGCAAGGTGCATTACAGCGTCGCCACGGAAGTCACCGACTCCACGGGCAAGGTCCTCATCAAGATCGATCCCAAGGAGCTGGACGCGCCGGCGTCGCTGGGCGGCGACAGCATCCCGGCCTATGTCCATCTCGACGTCGGCTTGCAATCGCCGCCTGGCCAGTACGCCGTCAAGGTGACCGTCGTCGATGTGCCGTCGAAGCGCAGCGCCGAGTACAAGCAGACGGTGGAAGTGAAGGCGAAGGAATTCGGCCTCGTCCGGCTCAAGACGACCAGCGACCAGGAAGGGCAGCTGCCCGTGGCCGTGGCCGGCGAAGGCGAGGGCCTGTGGCTGACGTTCGGCGTGGTCGGCTTCGGCCGCAGCGACGCCAAGCAGCCTGACCTGACCTTCGAGCTGCAAATCCTCGACGAGGCCGGCAAACCGACGGGGGGCAAGCCCATGACCGTCCAGGTCAACAAGGACGTGCCCGCCGACGCGGTGCTGGTTCCGGGACAATTCTTTTTGTCGCTCAACCGCTCCGGCAAGTTCACGGTGCAGCTGACGGCGACCGACAAGGTGGGCGGGAAGACCTCGAAACTGGCCTTCCCGCTCAACGTCCAGCAGTCGAAATAACGCCCCTGTCCGCATCCAAGACGTGCGGCCGCCGCGGCGGCCCGGACCCCAATGAGTTTTGGCTATGAAAGACCTTGTTAAATGCTTTCTCGCGCCTGCCGCGCTGCTGGCGGCTCTCGCGCTTCCGACCGGCGCGGCGCGAGCGGAGGACCAGGCGACGGCGTCGATCACCGTCGTGGTTCCGGCCGACGCCGACGTGTTCTTCGACGGGCAACCCACCATCCAGAAGGGGCCCGAACGGCTCTTCCTCTCTCCGCCGCTGCCGGTGGGGAAAAAGCTCCATTACGACGTGCTCGCCCGCTGGAAAGAGGGCGGCCAGACCGTCGAGAAAACCAAGCGCATTGAGGTGAGCGGCGGAGCGACGGTTCGCGTCGATTTCCTGACGGCGGAGACCAAGCCGGAACCCAAGACCGCAGGGGTCGCGGTTGGTAAATCCGTCGGCGCGCCGGGCCGGCTGATCCAGCGCGTGGGCGGACCCATGGGCGTCTGGCAGCCCGTCCCCGACAAGGGGCCGGTTTATGCAGAGGACACGCTGATCGGCCTCATCGGCAGCGAAGTCGAGACGCCGGACGGCACGACGCGCTTCCGCCTGCTGAAATACTTCAACTCGCCGCTGCCCGTCCTGGAGCCGGCGGTGACGATTCATCAAAGCACGGATTACGACTTGGACCTTACGCTGGAACGCGGCTTTGTGGAAATCTGGAACAACAAGCCGCAGGGGAGCGCCTGTGTTCAGATTCAGGCCCGCGGCGAGAAATGGGAAGCGATCCTGGACGGCAAGGATTCCCGAATGCTCGTGGAGCTGTACAGCTGCTGGCCGAAAGGCGAGCCGTTCAAGAAGGAGCCGGGGCCGAAAGACGTGCCATTGGCGCAAATGACGTTCCTCGTCCTCAAAGGCCAGGCCGCTCTCAAACACAACGGCAAGCAGCTGGCCATGTCCGCACCGCCGGGGCCGGCGCTGATCGAGTGGGACAGCGCCACCGGCATGGACGACAGCCCGCGGGCCCTGGAAACGCTGCCGGACTGGGTGCTGCCGCCCAAGGACGATAAGGATAAGGAGTTCCAGAAGAAAATCGACGAGACGGTCGGCCAATTCGCCGCCGAGATCCAGGCCAAGTCGCTGGACGGCGCCATCGACGAGTTCCTGGCCTCCGACGACGTGCTGCACCGCCGGCTGGCGGTGATCGCCCTGGCCGCCACCGATCAGCTGAAACGGCTGGCCGCCGCCCTCAAGGAAACAGACAAGCCCGACGTGTGGGACAACGCCGTGCTGGCCCTGCGTCACTGGATCGGCCGCGCCCCCGGCCAAGACCAGATTCTCTATCAGCACATGATCGACAACAAGGTCTTCACGCCGCGCGAGGCGGATACCGTCATGCAGCTGCTGCACGACTTCGGCGACGACGACCTGGCCCGTCCCGTGACCTACGAGATGCTCATTAACCTGCTCGGCAGCGACAAACTGTTCATCCGCGGCCTGGCGTACTGGCACCTGGAGCGCATGGTCCCCGAGGGGAAGGCGTTCGGCTACAGCCCGTTCGGCCCCGACGCCGAGCGCCAGGCCGCCATTAAGAAATGGAAAGAGTTGATTCCAACCGGCAAGCTGCCGCCGGAGCCGAAAGAACCCGGCAAATGACCCCCTCGCGCACCGCCCCGGCAATGGAGCATTCACCGATGGCTTTTCTCCGTCGCATCACATTTGTCGCTCTGCTGTCCATCGCGTCGGCCGCGGGATCGGCCCTGGCCCAGCCGCCGGGCTACCCCAACGCCCCGCCGCCGCCGCACATCGTGCCGCCGCCGCCCGCCACCTCGGCCAACGGCGGCGCCGCCTTGCCGCCAGGCTCCCTGACGACGCAGCAGCCGACGGCGTACCCCTACGGCGGCTACAGTCCTTGGGGTTATCCCGGCTATCAGGGGGCCGTCGGCGGCGCCCTCAACGGCTACGCCAATGTCATCAGCGCCGCCGGACAAGCTGAGATCTCGAATCAGCAAGCCCGCATGGTCCAGACGCAGGCGGACATGTCTCGTATCGACTACCGCAACGCCATCATCAACCAGGAGAAATACGAGCAGGCGTTGCAGCCGACCACGCTGGAGCTGCGGCAAAAGCAGCAGTGGCAGGCGCTGCAGAGCGCGCGCAATAATCCCAGCAGCACCGAGATCTGGAACGCCAACGCCCTCAACGCCCTGTTCACCGCGCTGCAGGGGGCTCAGCGGGCGGGTCTGCGGGCCGACCCGGTTTTCATCGACCCCGACGTGCTGCACCATACCAATCTCACCACGGGCGTGACCTCTGGGGCCGGCGCCGGGATGCTCAAGAACATCACCAAGATCCAATGGCCTTTCGCCCTCCAAAGCCCGCCGTTCAAGGAAAGCGCGGATAAGGTGGACGCCCTGTGTCTCAAGGCGGTGGAGGAAGTCAAGGCCGACGGCCGCGTGAGCGCCCCCACCTTCGACCAGCTGATGAAGACGACCTCCGCGCTGGACGACACTGTGGGGAGCAACCAGGAACTCAGCCCGGCGGATTACATCCAGTCCAAGGGCTTCGTGGACCAGCTTCTCAACTCCATCCAGAGCTTGAAAGACCCCAACGTCGCCAAGTATCTCAACGGGGCCTATGCCGCGCAGGGGCCGACTGTCGCCGATCTCGTGGACCAGATGACCTCCCAAGGCCTGAGCTTCGCGCCGGCGACGCCGAACGACCAGCCGCAATACAAGGTCCTGTACCAGGCGATGCTCAGCTATGATTATCGCCTGTCGCAGCTGGCCTCTCGGTAAGCAACGAGGCGGGCGGCCTGCTGTGCGACGCGCGACAGGCCGCCCGCTTCGTCTTGACCAGGCCCGGGGGCCGGGCTATCACCTCCGCCGCGCCCGGCGCCGTCCGCGCGCCGGGCCGTGGAGGGACATGCGATGGTCGCCAACGGCCGTTTCTTGCTTGCCGCCCTCGCCTTGGCGGCGCTGTCGGCGCCCGCCGCCCCGGCCCAGCCGCCTCCGCCCGCCCCAGTTCCCGTCCTGCCGCCGTCCAACCCCGGCCCGCCGCAGCCGACGCTCGGCCCGCCGGCCGCCGCGCCCATCGCCGGTCCGACGACTCCGCCGCCCCCGCCGCCGCTGTTCGACCAGCCCAACCCCGGCGCCAACGCCGCAGCGGCGGGATCGTCGGCAGACACGGGGCTGCTCTTCGGCGTGGAATTGGATTTCACCAAACCGAACCTGAATAATCGTTTGAACGGCACGGCGACGTTCCCCGACGGCTCGAAAGCGACGGTGGCGCCGCCGGGGACCGACCTGGCCTGGACCGTGGCGCCGAGCTTCACGCTGGGATACCGTCTCGGCGATGATTTCGGGGCGCTGGCCTTCACGTACCGATTTCTCATCTCCGAAGGGAACGCCGACGGCCTCAGCCCTTTAGGCGACGTTAATTTCCACAGCCGGCTCGACCTCGACGAGTTCGACTTCGACTACATCATGGCCCGGTACTCGCCCGGCCCCTTCTGGAACTTGCAAGGCCGCGTCGGCATCCGGCTGGCCGACGTCTATTTCGACTCGGGCGCTGAGCTGGCCGGCGTCGCCTGCGAGCAGGCCAGCAGCAACTTCATCGGCGCCGGCCCGCATTTCGGCCTCGAAGCGGAGCGGCGCTTTCCGATGGTGGACGGACTGGCCGCCTTCGGTCGCCTCGACGGGGCGGTCCTTGTCGGCCAAATCCAGCAGCATTTCCGTCAGGGGTTCCTCTTCCCCGACGGCACGACCTTCGCCGGCGCGGGCGTGCAGCGGGGCACACAGACCGTGCCGGTGCTGTCGCTGCAAGCCGGCCTGGCGTACACGCCTCCACGGATGGATTACATCCACTTTACGTTCGGCTATCAGTTCGAGGATTGGTGGAACGTGGGCCGGCTGAACGCGTCCGACGGCGAATTCAACGACCAGGGGCTTTTTGTGCGCGGGGAGTTGGATTTTTGACCAGACGCCGGCGAGCGGGGGGCGTAAGCCCCCTGATTCTACGATCAATCAGGGGGCTTACGCCCCCCGCTCGC
>DATKHW010000934.1:0-6167 GCA_035546275.1 Gemmataceae bacterium | reverse complement strand
AGGGGGCGTGGACCATGTATCCCTCGGTGGACATGGCGTGGGTGAGCAAGGACGATGGGGCGACCTGGCAGCATCACCCGCTGAACGTCCGCGACATCGGGTACGCGCCGACGATCGTGAAGCACAGGGGGAAGTTTCTGCTGATGGCGTCGGGGTCGTCGATCTACACGGCCGATTCGCCGCTGGGGCCGTTCCAAGAGATCGGCCCGATCAAGCTGCCGAAGGGCGTGCCGGCGCAAATCGACCCGATGCTGTTTTCGGACGACGACGGCCGGCTGTTTTACTACTGGGGCTGCACGCCAACCCAGGGGATTTTCGGCGTGGAGCTGGACGCGGACGACCCGACGCGCGTGATCGGCAAACCGGTGAAGTTGATTGCCTTTGAGCCGGACAAATTCCCCTGGCAGCGGATGGGCGACTGGAACGAGCAGCCGGCGCGCGGGTGGGTCGAAGGCTCCTGGATGTTCAAGCGGGGCGGGACGTACTACCTGACGTATTCGGCGGCGGGGACGGAGAACCGGACCTACGCGATGGGCTGCGCCGTGAGCAAGTCGCCCCTGGGGCCGTTCGAGCCGCAGAAGAACAATCCGATTTTGCGCACGACGACCGGACTGATTACGGGCACGGGGCACGGGTGCATCGTGGAAGGCCCGCACGATTCGCTGTGGGCGTTCTACACCGTGCGGGCCGGGGTGGTGCATGGGTTCGAGCGGCGGCTGGGGATGGACCCGGCGTTCATCGGGGACGACGGGGAGCTGCACGTCAACGGAGCCAGCTCGTTGCCACAGCGGCTGCCGACGACGTCGAAGGGGGCGGAGCCGACGGGGTGGCTGCCGCTCAACGCGGGGCCGAGAACCGTGGGCTCCAGCGACGCGCCGAACCTTTCCGGGCGGCTGGCGGTGGACGACGACCTGCGCACCTGGTGGCAGCCGGCGGCGGACGACAGGGTGCCGACGCTGACCAGCAACTTGACGACTCCGGGCGCGGTGGTACGGGCGGTGCGGGTGATCTGGCGGGACGTGGGCCTGAACACGAAGCAGGGAGTGAACGCAGGTCCTTTTCGCTACAAAGTGGAGGTCCAAACGGCGGCCGATGCGTGGACGACGGTGATCGACCGCAGCCAGAACACGGAAGACCTGCTGATCGACTACCTGGAGTGCCCCGCGACGCCGGGGACGGCGGCGCGGCTGGTGATCGTCGGGGCGCCGGCGGGGATCACGCCCGGCGTGGCGGAATTTACCGTGTTCGGAGAGGTTCGCAAGCCCTGACGAGGGACGAACGGCCCGGCCGTCACGGCGACGAAGATTCATTCGGGGGGAGGAAGAGACGATGAACCGGATCCCCTGTGCCCGGCCTGTCCTGATTCTGACGGGCCTGGTCGCCGCCTGGGCTTCGCCCGTGTTCGCCCTGGACGGCGAGGTCCGAATCCACGACCCGTCCACCGTCATCCCGTGCGACGGCAAGTTCTACACCTACGGGACCGGCGGCTCCTGCCTGGTCTCCGACGACGGCTGGACCTGGCGTCGGGGGGAAAGGCCCTCGCGCCGCGGTCTGGCCCCCGACGTCATTCACATCGACGACCGTTACTACATGTACGTCGCCGCGAACATCGGGGCGCAGCCCAAAGCCGCCGTCAACATGATCTGGAACAAGACGCTCGACCCGAAGTCCCCAGACTACAAATGGGAGGAGGGCGGCGTCGTCGCCTCGTCCGACGGGGAAGAGTTCTGCAACGCCATCGACCCGGGGGTCTTTCGTGACCCCGCGGACGGGAAGCTGTGGCTGGTCTACGGCTCCTACTTCGGCTACATCCGGCTGGTCCAGCTCGACCCCAAGACCGGCAAGCGGGTGGACCCGAACGACCAGCCCGTGAACATCGCGATCAACTGCGAGGCGTCGGACCTGATCTTTCACGACGGCTGGTACTACCTGCTGGCCGACCACGGCAGCTGCTGTCGGGGCGCCGACTCCGGCTACAACATCCGCGTGGGCCGCGCCCGGAAGGTGACGGGGCCCTACCTCGACAACATGGGCGTCGGCATGCTCCAGGGCGGCGGCAAGCTCTTCCTCGGCTCCGGCGGTCGCGTCATCGGCCCCGGCCATTTCGGCCTGCTGGACCTCGGCGCCGGGGTGCAGAAGTTCTCCTGCCACTACGAGGCCGACCTCGACCGGGGCGGCGCCAGCGTCCTCGACATCCGCCCGCTGCTCTGGAAAGACGGTTGGCCCGTCGCCGGCGACAACTTCAAGGAAGGCACGTATGAAATCGAATCCGTGCGCACCGGCACGGCGCTGGAGCTTGCTGTGGAGGGCGTGCCCGTCGGCGGCCGACGCGGCAGGGGAGAGGCCGGCGCCCAGGACGGCGTGATTCCGTCCCAGGACGTCGCCCACGTCTCGACGAACTGGCCGGCCGGCGCCATCGACGTCCGCATGGCCAATTACCTGTGCCAGGCCCAGCAGAAGTGGGCCGTTACGCCCGTCGCGAACGCCGGCGGTTACCTCGGCTCGCCGTATTTCAAGATCACCATCGCCGGCACGGACCGCACTCTGGCTGTGGGGGAGGACGGCGAGTTGGTCGCCCTCCCCGCCTTTAGCGGCGCTGACGAACAACTCTGGCGTCTCGATCAGCTCGCCGACGGGACCTGGCGCGCCATGCCCAAGTCCGCCGCGACGGCCAAGGAACCGCTCGTCCTGTCGGCCGTTGGCAGCAGTTTCGCGACGCTGTCGAAATTCGATCCGGCCGGCGATAAGCAGCGCTGGCTCTTCAAAACCCCCTGACAGGAAATCGAGAATCCGGCAAAGGGTCTCCCATGAGCATGCTCCGCAACTTCCGCCTGCCGACGCTCGTCGTCCTGACCGTCCCGGCGTTGTTGGCCGTGTCCGTCGCGGCGGGCCTGGCCGGGGCCGCTCCCGAGCGCTTCCTCACGCGCCCGGACACCGCCGAAAAACCTCCCAATGCCGACGGCTTCCTGCAGCGCTGGCTCCTCCTCGAGCCGATCCGCGTCGATGGCCAGCTCACCGACAGCGCCGTCCAGGCGGACGTCAAGAAGGAGTACTTTCCCGACCAGCTCACCGTGATTGCGCACGACGGCGACCAGGTGAAGGTCGGCGCCGCGGAACTCACCTGGCATGCCGTCGAAACGAAGGACTACAACGTCAACCTCTATTATTTCGCCCACGACCTCGGCAAGCCGACGTCCAACGTCCTGTTTTGGGGTGTCACGATCGTCAACTGCCCCCAGGACATGCCTGGGGTTCGTCTCGCCGTCGGCTCGAACGCCGCCTCCGTCTGGTGGGTCAACGGCAAGGAAGTCATCGGCATTTACGGCGACCGGCAGACCGTCATCGACGACGGCGTCTCCCGGCGCATCACGCTCAAGAAGGGGGCAAACATCGTGCGCTGCGCCGTCGTCAACGGCGGCGGGGCGACCGATTTTTGCGCGCGGCTTCTGGACAGCGAGGACGGCCCGCTGAAGGGGTTTACGGTGAGCGCCGGGGACGTGAAGCAGCCCTGACAGATAGGGATTCGCCCCTTCCGGCCGCCGAGTTCGAGGCGCTGCAGGAAGCTACGCCCGCTCTCTTCGTCCTCCGTTATTCCTTCGGCCACGCCCACGATTCCGCGGGATCCGTCGCTCCGCACGCCCACGGCCACCGGCGCGACGGTGTTGCGGTCACCGTCAAAAGATTGCCACCGCCTCTCGCATGCCGTTCGGATTCCGCCGCCGCATTGCCCCGGTCGATCTGCGCAAGGGCTTCCATGGCCTGGTCGAACAGGTCCGGCGGTCCTATCGCGATGGCGAGCGGAAGCAGCCATCAGAAGGGAGATTCGTGTCCGCCGCAGAGCAAATCCGTGCGAACGGTGGTCCGACACGCCGACGTGAGTTCGCGTCGTGCTGTTGGGCGCACCGGTCGCATCGACATACGCACGCAAGCCGTGGTGCCCAGCGCGCTGAGGGCCGACACACCTGCGTAGGTTCGCGTCAAGGCGTAAAGCGCGGAGGTCGCATCGACCGCCGCTCCCTCGCCCGGCCTCCTACCCGCGCCTGCGTATCCGGGCTGTCAGTGGCTCCTCGGCGGAATACACGGCGTTTTGCTGTGCGTTGCCGTGCAGCCTCGATGGCGTACCCGGCCTTGTGCTTGATCCATCCCCCGCTCCTCTCGCCGATGTTCATTTGCCGACTGCTCACCCGCGTTCGGGTGAGGAGACAGCGGCGTCGCCGCCGACGGTTGACGTGGTGAGGGTGCAGGACGCCGAGGCGCTGGCCCGGCCGGAGGCGGAGCGGGGGCGGCGGTCGGCGCAGATGACCGGCGAGTACGCGGGGCGGTTCGCCTTGGCTGAGACGGTCGCGGAGTTGCAGCGGATCGGCGGGGAGCTGAAGCCGGCGGTGAAGGCGCGGTTGACGGCGAAGGATCTGGAGCGGGTGCGGCGGGCGTATGCATACCGGCTGGCCGCGCTGCAGGCGCCGCCGGCCGGTGCGGCCGTTGATGCAATGTGGAACGGGGCCTGAACCGTCGGTCAACAAAACACATTCTCAGCTGCACCGCCCGATGCCGCCGATAAGCCACGGAATAATTGCGGTAGGTACGCCCCCGACCGGACTGTATCACCGTCATTTCTTCGCTTTCAGCTCCGGCAACGGCATGGACACCGGCAGATCGTCGCCGGGCGGGTCGTCCTCGAACGAGCGCCCGCCCTCATCCCGGCCGTTGACGCCGACGCTATAGAAGAGGTAGCCCTTGTCCGAAGGGTGGTAGACGAGCGGCCCGCCGGAGAAGATATCGTTCGGGACCGCCGGCAGGTACTTGGGAGCGAGGTCGTCCAGCTTGGCGGGATAGCTGCCGTGGTCGCGGCGATAGGCTGCCAGGGCGAAGGCGATTTGCACATTGCGCTGCACCTGATCGTCCCGGTCGTAGGCGTTCTGCACTTTTGAGACGGCGGGCACAAGCAGGCAGATGAGGACGTCCCCGATCGCTTTTCCGGCCGTCTTTTCGGGCGGGTCGTTGAGTAGGCTCAGAAGTTTAGCGAGGTTGGCCGATTCGCCGGCCTCTTTCTTCAGCGCCTTGAGGTCCTCGTCGATCTTGTCGAATTCCTTCCGCCGCTCGGCCCGGTCCTTGAGGCGCGAAGCGGCGGCCAGCCGGTCGTACCACTGGTTGCCGTTGCGCAGCGCCGGCTCCCAGTCGATCTTTTCCAGGACCTTCAACTGGTCCGCGTCCGGCTTTTTGGCCGACCCGCCGGACAGACCCTCCAGCACGCCGAGGCCACCGCGGCGGATAAGTCCCACAGACTCAAGGTATGTGAAGCGCTCCAGGAGATCGATCTTGTCAGCCATCGGCGGCAGGGGCGCCAGGCCTTGCAGGTCCTTCATGCGGTCCTGGATCTGCGTGGCGGTCAGGTCGGCGCGCTCCAGATACGCCAGGTCCGCATTGCTCGCCATCTGGTCAACGGCGATGCCGACCAGCGCCTCGATCAACGTGCCGCCGCGAGCGACGAGGCGGCCGAGCCGATGGCAGGCGAGCAAATCCTGCCAGGCTTCATCGAACTTTCCCGTCCCCGCCCGAAACATGGCGCGCGCGGTCAGGGCGGCGGCCGCTGCCCGACACTTCTGTACGCTCGGGAGCAAGGCGTTGATTAGCGATCCGGGCTCGTTCTCCTTGCGCCGGGAGATGAGCGGGTTGTAATAGTCCGGGCGTCGCGTCGCCTCGACGACGATGGCGAGGGGCTTCTCGTTGGCCTCCAGCCACTCGGCGATGTGCGGGTAGTCCTTCGCCGTCCACGGCCGCTTGCCGGCCCGCATCTGCTGGTCGTAGATCGCGTCGAACTGACTCGGGTCGAGCTTGAGGTGATCCTTCATCAACGCGTCCAAACCGATGAAGTAGGCGCCGTCCTTCGGCGGCTCGTCGATGCCCATCCGTTTGAAGACCTCGGCCGGCGTTCCCGGACCGCCCTCAGGCGTCGGCCCAAATGCTTTCCAGAGCAGCACGTTGGCGTTGGTCTCCGGTGTGATTCCCTTGCCGAGCCGATCGTTGAGGGCCGCCTCGTAGTCGATGTAGCCGTCCTGGTCGAGGGGGCCGCTGACATAGGTGGTGTCCTTGCCGAGGGGGAACTTCGGCGCCGGCTCGTCCGCGGCCAGGACCAGCAACGCCACGAAGGAACTAGCTATCAGACTCAT
>DATKHW010000933.1:0-4260 GCA_035546275.1 Gemmataceae bacterium | reverse complement strand
TGGCGTGTAAATGACATTTCCTCGATGCTGGCGGCAGGCAGTTGCTGCCTTGTTGAGCCGCCCTTGTCCGCCGCATCCATACAAGCGTATACTAAATCTTTCGTCCGGCAACCGGCCCAGAAGCAGCGGCCCTCCGTTATGGATAACAGTACGATCGTCATTCGCGGCGCCCGCGAGCACAACCTCCGCAACGTCAACCTCGACCTGCCGCGCGACCGCCTCATCGTCTTCACCGGCGTGAGTGGATCGGGCAAGTCGTCGCTGGCCTTTGACACGCTGTACGCGGAGGGCCAAAGGCGTTACGTCGAGTCGCTGTCGTCCTACGCCCGGCAGTTCCTCGGCCAGTTCCAGAAGCCGGACGTGGATTACCTCGGCGGCTTGTCGCCGGCCATCAGCATCCAGCAGAAGGCGGCCGGCCGCAATCCGCGCTCCACCGTCGGCACCATCACCGAAATCTACGACTATCTGCGGGTGCTTTTCGCCCGCGTCGGTCAGGGGCACTGCCCCAACTGCGGCCGGCCGATCACCGCTCAGACGCGCGAACAGATCCTCGCCCGCATCCTCGCGCTGCCGGACGGAGCGCGCTTCCTGGTGCTGGCGCCGGTGATCCGCGGCCAAAAAGGCGAGTACAAGGACCTCTTCGAGGACATGGTCAAGCGCGGCTACCTCCGCGCCCGTGTGGACGGTCAAGTTGTGCGCATGACCGACGACCTGAAACTCGATCGGCGCATCAAGCACAACATCGAAGTGGTCATCGACCGGCTGCGGCTGGAGCCGAAGGTGCGGCCGCGGCTGGCCGAGGCGGTGGAACAAGCGCTGGCGCTCGGCGAAGGTTCGCTCATCATCGCGGTTGAGGAAGAACGCCATGCGGAGGCAGAGGCGGAAGCGGCTCCAGCGTCCGACATTCTCTTCTCCGCCCATTACGCCTGCACATACTGCGAATTGAGCTACGAGCCGCCCAGCCCGCAGCTGTTCAGCTTCAACAATCCGCACGGCATGTGCCCCGACTGCGACGGCCTCGGCCAGCGCTACACATTCGACCCCGACCTGCTGATCCCCGATCCGAATCTTAGCTTCGCGGCCGGGGCCATTCCGCTGGTCGGCTCATTACGCGAGATGGGCCGCTGGCGCAAGCACATCTATGAAGGCGTCTCGAAAACGCTCGAAATCGATTTGAAAACACCGTGGAATGAACTGCCGCAGCAGCAGCGCGACCAGCTCCTCTATGGCAGCGGCGACCGGCACATTACCTTCGAGTGGAAACAGCGCAACGGGGCCGTCTGGAAGCACGGCGACAAGTGGCAAGGCATCGTGCCGCAGCTGCTGAGCCAGTTCAAGAAGACGGCGGCCGGGCCGCGGCGGATGCAGCTCGAAAAATACATGCGAGTGGTGCGCTGCCCGTCGTGCCAGGGCAAGCGGCTTAACCCCCAGGCCCGGGCCGTGCGCGTGGGCGGCAGGACGCTGCCCGAGGTTTGCGCCCTGCCCGTCGGCGAGGTTGGCCGCTGGCTGGAGCCGGGTGCTGGCGGCCTCGAAGAAACCCTGTCGCCGGTGCAGCGCACCATCGCCGTGGAGGTGCTGAAAGAGCTGCGCGGCCGCGTTGGGTTCTTGCTCAATGTCGGCCTGCATTATCTCACGCTGGAACGCTCCGCCCCCACCCTGTCCGGCGGCGAGACGCAGCGCATCCGCCTGGCCGGTCAAATCGGCTGCGGCCTGGTCGGCGTGCTTTACGTGCTGGATGAGCCGAGCATCGGCCTGCACCCGCGCGACAACGACCGCCTGCTGCGCAGCTTGGAGCGGCTCCGCGACCTGGGCAACACGGTCGTCGTGGTGGAGCACGACGAGGACACGATGCGGTCGGCGGACTATCTCGTCGATTTCGGCCCCGGCCCCGGCGTCCGCGGCGGCGAGGTCGTCGCGGCGGGGACCTATGCGGAGGTCGCGGCCAATCCTAACAGCCTCACCGGCCAGTACCTAATGGGGGCGAAGCGCATCGCCATTCCCGAACGCCGGCGATCGCCGAGCGCGGCGCGCTTGACCATTGAGGGCGCACGGCACCACAACCTGAAAAACATCACGGTGCAGATTCCGCTGGGGCTTTTCGTCGGCGTCACCGGCGTCAGTGGGTCGGGCAAGTCGTCGCTGGTCAACGACATTCTGATGCGATCGCTCCTAACCAACCGCGAGCGCCAGCGAGGGGACGAAGACGGCGACGACAGCGCCGACGACAGCGTCGACGCCCGCCGCACCCCTCCCGGCGATCACGATCGCATCCTCGGCGCCGAGCAGATCGACAAGGTCATCGACATCGACCAGTCGCCGATCGGCCGAACGCCGCGGTCCAATCCCGCCACGTACATCAAAGTCTTTGACGAAATCCGTTCGCTGTTCGCCGGCCTGTCCGAAGCGAAGATGCGCGGCTACAAGCCAGGTCGTTTCAGTTTCAACAAGCCGGGCGGCCGGTGCGAGGCGTGCGAAGGCGCTGGGTCGAATCGCCTCAACATGGATTTTCTTGCGGACGTGTGGGTCACATGCCCAGTCTGCGAAGGCCGCCGCTTCAACCGCGAGACGCTTCAGGTCCGTTTCAAGGGCAAGAGTATCCGCGACGTGCTGGAAATGGACGTGCAGGAGGCGCTAGTCCATTTCCAGAACGTGCCGAAGATCCGCACCATGCTGCAAACGCTGCATGACGTCGGCCTCGACTACATCAAGCTCGGCCAGCCGGCGCCGACGCTCTCGGGCGGCGAGGCGCAGCGCGTCAAGCTGGCCAAGGAGCTGTGCCGAAGGGCGACGGGCCGGACCCTCTATATCCTCGACGAGCCGACGACGGGGCTGCATTTCGATGACGTTCAGAAGCTGCTGCAGGTCCTGCACGGTTTCGTGGACGCGGGCAACACCGTTCTCGTGATCGAGCACAACCTGGACGTGATCAAGACGGCGGACTGGTTGATCGACCTCGGCCCGGAAGGCGGCGCCGAGGGCGGCGAGGTCATTGCCGTGGGCGCGCCGGAGCAGGTGGCGGCGAACGAGCACTCCTATACCGGACAGGCGCTGAAGCCGATTCTCAACGGCAAGGCGACCAACGGGGCGAGGCCGAAGATCAAGAAGGCCGCGAAACTCAAGGCGGCGGCGCCGTCGCGCCTGGAATCGCTTACCGTGCGAGGGGCGCAGCAGCACAATCTCAAGAACGTGACGGTCGAGCTGCCTCGCGAGCGGATGTCGGTCTTCTGCGGCCCTAGCGGCTCCGGCAAGAGTTCGCTGGCGCTGGACACCATCTATGCGGAGGGCCAAAGGCGCTACATCGAGTCGCTGTCGGCCTACGCCCGGCAGTTCCTCGGCCAGATGCAGAAGCCGAAGGTGGAGCATGTCAGCGGCCTGTCGCCGGCCGTCAGCATCGAACAGAAGGCGGCCAGCAAAAGCCCGCGCTCCACCGTCGGCACCGTCACCGAGGTCTACGATTATCTCCGCGTCCTCTACGCCCGGCTCGGCCGGCCGCACTGCCCCGCCTGCGGAACGCCGATCGGCACGCAGACGGCCGACGAGATCATTGACAAGGTGCTGGCTTTGCCCGAGGGAACCAAGCTCTATTTGATGGCGCCGCTGGAACGCCGCGGCCAGGAGAAGTATGAGACGATCTGGGACGAGATCCGCCGCAGCGGCTTCGTCCGGATGCGCGTGGACGGCAAGTCGCACAACGTCGAGGAGCCGCCGGCCATCGACCACCGGAGAAAACACCTCGTCGAAGTCGTCGTGGACCGCGTCGTCGTCCGTACCAACCAGCGGTCGCGCATCGCCGACGCCGTTGAGGCGTCTCTCGACCTGGGCCGCGGCGTGATGCATGTGGCTTTCGTCGATGAGAAAAAGGCGGAGCCGGACTGGCGGGTCGATAAGTTCAGCTTGCACTTCGCCTGCGACAATTGCGGCCGCAGCTTCGAGCCGCTGAATCCGCACCATTTTTCGTTCAACAGCCCGCTCGGCTGGTGCCCGCGCTGTGAGGGGCTGGGCGTGCAGCAGGGGGCCCCCCCTGCCCTGCTCCTCCGCGACGCGCGGAAGTCGATCCGCGACGGCGCAATCGCCGCCTGGCCAGACCTGCAAGCGGGCGGTTCGTTCCTGCGCTTCGCCGAAGCGATCGCGCGCCACGCCGGCTTCTCGCTGGACACGCCCTTCGAGCGGCTGACGCCGACCCAGCAGAACGCCGTCTTGCGCGGTACGGGGGAGGCCTGGATTCCCCTGGACCCCGACGAGGCGAGCGGGGGGGGGGGG
>DATKHW010000932.1:0-2048 GCA_035546275.1 Gemmataceae bacterium | reverse complement strand
ATGTACGGCCGGGCCGGGTTCGCCCTGCTGCGGGCCAGGGTCCTACGGGCGGCGTAAGAGGCTCAGCTCGACGAGCCCGCGTGGAGGGTCGGTGCGTCGTCACCAAGAGTGCGGGAGAACCGTAATTGGTTCCGGAATTCGTCCGCCATGATCGGCCCCATACCAGGATAACTGCGCGCCCGGGCCGATCGTACACTCGCCCTACCAAGCCGAGTGCCAGGCCAGCAATCCTCCGGCCCACATCAAGAGGTTTAGCGCATTGAGCATCACGGCGGCGAGGCCCAGCGCGATCGGCCGCCTGGCCCGCTGGGCGCCGTTGATGCTCAGAACGCCGAAGGCGACGCCGGCCGCCGACAGCATCAGGATCAGGGCGATGAAGAAGTACCCCGCCGCCTCCGCCGTCGATTTGTCCGACGCGCCGACGCCCTCATGGCCGATGAGGAGGGCCAGCAGCAGCGCCGGCGGCATCATCACTGCGAACACGACGCCGAGCACCAACGCGGCGACTCCCCATTCCACGCCGCTGGAAGGCGATGTCGCCGTATCCAGACGCCCGTGCATCGGCGGGTAGTCTTCCCGGCCCAATTCGGATGCGGGTCGAATGTCGCTCACTACCGTCCCCTTTGCCGCTATTTGAACGCCTCATACTCCTTGCCCAGCACCGCCGCCGCCACTTTGAGTTTCAGGATTTCGTCGGTCCCCTCATAGATGCGGCAGACGCGCACGTCCATCAGGTGCCGGCCGGGACGGTACAGCGTGGAATAACCGCGGCCGCCGTAAATCTGCACCGCCCGATCGGCGGCGTCCCAGGCGGCGTTGGCGACGAACAGCTTCGCCTGGGCCGCCAGCAGATCGGCCTGCCGTTTCCGCTCGGCGCCGTTCGGCGCCGCGTCGCTGGCGTCCTTGGCGTGGGCCGCCCGCAGCACCATCGCCTCCGACGCCGCCCGATGCATCTCGATGGCCGCGATGTGTTCCTGAACCAGCTGGTGCCGGGCGATCTCCTTGCCGTGCTGCCGCCGTTCCTTGGCGTAGGAGACGACCTCCGCCAGGCAATCCTCGATCACGCCGAGCGACCCGGCGGCCACGCTGAGCCGGCCGCTGACCAGCGTTCCCATGGCGATGCGGAAGCCGTCGCCTTCCTGACCGAGCAGGTTGCCGGCCGGGACCTCGCAATTCTCCAGGGCGAACATGGCGGTGTTGGCCGTCGGCATACCGAGCTTGGCCGTCAGGTCCTCGCTCGTGAAACCGGGGCCGCGGTCCACGATGAACGCGCTGACGCGGCGTTGGGGCATGGTCGGGAGACCCTACCCCAACGGGGGGGGCTGTTGGGGCATGGTCGGGAGACCCTGCCCCAACGGGGGATTTTTCGGATAGGCGAAGGCGACGACGGCGTCGCAGATGCCGCCGTTCGAGATGAGGTACTTGACGCCGTTCAGCACGAAGCGGTCGCCGCGGCGTTCGTAGGTGGATTGCATCTCCAGCGGGTTGCTGCCGGCCTCCGGCTCCGTCAGGCCGAACGCCAGCACCTTCTCTCCGCGCGCCGCCGGCGGCAGATAGCGTTTTTTCTGATCCTCATTGCCCCACGTTAGGATGGGGTATTCACCGATGGAGGTGTGGCCGGAGAAGAAGGTGCGGACGCCGGTCCCTTCCCGACCGATGCGGGCCAGGGCGCGGGCGTAGGTCACGGCGTCGGCGCCGCGGCCGCCGTAAGCCGGCGGGACCGGCATGGCGAGGATGTTGTGCTTGCGGGCCAGCGGCAGGACCTGGTCGTTGAAGCGATGTTCGACGTAGTGCAGCTCCTCGATGGGGCGGATTTCCTGGCAGAACGCTTCGACGTCGGCGAGCAGGCGTTCCTGGTCGGACGGATTCATGGCGGACCCTCCTGGCGGCGGGCGGGCGGCGACGCTGTCAGTGTAATCCGCGGCGGGAAGGCGAGACAAGGCGAGCGGCGGCCGAATGCGCTTTCAGGGGACTGTGGTGTGGCCGGGGCTGAGTCTTCGAAGCCCCGACACAGCTTCCGACGCCATGCCGGGGCTTCGAAGACTCAG
>DATKHW010000931.1:0-2791 GCA_035546275.1 Gemmataceae bacterium | reverse complement strand
TTCTACAAGGTCCAGGCGGACGGCACGGCCGTCTTTGAGGTCCCGCCGCCGCCGAACATGCCGCCGTCGCTGGGCCGGCGCTTCGAGCTGGCGCCGCCGAAGTGATCCATCCCCTTTACTGCGAATGGTGCGGCGAGCGTCCCCGTGTGGTGTGTGGCCGGGGCTAAGCGCCAGCGCAGCCCCGGCTTTGGACAGCATCCCGCCCCCCGGAGCCTGGATGCTATCCAAACCGGGGCTTCCGAAGACTCCAGCCCCGGCCACGCCAGGACAAAGCCGCCTTGGCGAGGTCATTTCTGTGGTTTCCTACTCAATATCAATGATCTTGCGTATCCACAAAGCCCCCATCGCCATCAGCACCCCCATGCCGGTCAGCCAGTCGGGATGGGCCAGCAGCACGTCCGTGTACGGCCGATTGACGCAGCGCATGGCGAAAAACATCACCGCCGGCAGCACCAGCAGCACCACGGCCTGCATTCGTCCCTCGGCCGTCAGCGTCCGCACCTGGCTGCGCAGCCGCAGCCGTTCGCGGATCAGCCCGGCCAGCCGCTCCAGCACTTCCGACAGGTTGCCGCCCGTCTGGCGCTGGATCAGCATGGCCATGACGAAGATTTTCATTTCCAGGACGCCGGTCCGCTCGGCCATGCCGCGCAGGCTGACTTCGGGAAGGACGCCGAGGTTCTGCTCGTCGCGGCAGCGGGCGAACTCGGTGGCAAGCGGGTTCGGAAACGCCTCCGCGACTCCTTGAAACGCCTGCGGCATGGAAAGGCCGGAACGCAGAATGCGGGCCATCAAATCGAAGGCCGGCGGCAGCTGGCGCAGCAGCTTTTCCCGCCGGGTGTTCAGCCGCATGCGCAGGAACAGCCAGGGCGCGGCCGTTCCGACTAGGGCCGCGGCCGCCGCCAGCAAGGCGCCTTGAATCAGCCAGCCGACGGCGAACAACGCAGCGGCGGCGCCGGCGACGACGCCGAGAAACCCGTCCGGCGAAAGGCGGAGGGCGGCGCGGTCGAGCCAGTCCCGCAGCTGCGTTCGCAACTGGACCATCAGCGGCCGCGGCGGCGTCTCGACGGGAGGCGGCGCCGCCAGATCGCCCGGCGGCGGCAGGCGGGATGGGTCGGCCAGGTCTTCCGGCGGCGCGGCCGGCGCCGTCAGGTTGAATTCGTCGGGCTCCTTGAACAGGCGCTCGGCCCGCTGCTCCGGCGCGGACGGGGTCGCTTCCTCGCTGAGGCGTTTCAGCGCCCGCCTCTGGTCGCGCCGGGTGAACTCCACCCAGACCAAGGCGCCGCTCGCCACGCCCAGGCTGACGGCGAAGAAAATCAGCATCTGCACCAGTTCCACCGTGCGCCCCTCCTACGCGGACTGAGGACTAAGGACGCGCCGCTCGAACGCCTCGACCGGCAGGTTGAGCCCCGCCGCGGCCAGCCGTTCCAGGTGATGCGGCCGGACGCCGGTGGTGTGGAAATACCCCTGCGCCCGCCGCTCGCCGTCCAGCCCCGTCTGCCGGAACAGGAACAGGTCGTGCGTGGTCAGGTTGTCCCCCTCCATGCCGACGACCTCCGTCACCTTGACCACCTTGCGCGCCCCGCCTTGCAAGCGGGTCACCTGAATGATGAGATGGATGGCGGAGGCGATTTGTCGCCGAATCACCCAGATCGGGATTTCCAGCCCGCTCATGCCGACCATCACCTCAAGCCGGGCCAGGGCGTCGCGGGTGTCGTTGGCGTGGACCGTGGTCAGACTGCCGGCGTGGCCGGTGTTCATCGCCTGAAGCATGTCGAGCGTCTCGGCGCCACGGCACTCGCCGATGACGATGCGGTCGGGCCTCATGCGGAGGGCGTTGCGCACCAGGTCGCGCGTCGTCACCTCGCCGGCGCCCTCGGCGTTGTTGGGCCGCGTTTCCAGCCGGCCGACGTGCGGCTGCTGCAAACGCAGCTCGGCGGCGTCCTCGATGGTGATGACGCGCTCTTCGGCAGGGATATATGCGGACAGGGCGTTGAGCAGCGTCGTCTTGCCGCTGCCGGTGCCGCCGGAGATCAGGACGTTGAGCCGTGCCTCGACGCAAGCCGCAAGGAACCGCTTCATTTCCTGGGTCATCGCCCCCAGCCGCACCAGGTCGTCGGCCAGAATGGGACGGACGCCGAAACGGCGGATCGACACCAGGGCGCCGTCCAGGGCCAAAGGCGGAATGATTGCGTTGATGCGGCTGCCGTCCGGCAATCGGCCGTCCACCATGGGGCTGGTTTCATCGACGCGCCGGCCCATGCGGCCGACGATGCGCTGGACGGTGTTGACCAGGTGCCGTTCGTCGTTGAAGGCGACGTTGGCCCGTTCCAGCCGGCCGTTGCGCTCGACGTAAACGACGTTGTAGCCGTTGATGAGAATGTCGCTGACGGTCGGGTCGGCCAGGAGCGGCTCCAGCGGCCCCAGGCCGAAGGTCTCGTCCATGACCTCTGTGACGAGCCGTTCGCGCACCGCCCGGTTGACGAGGACGTTGCTGCGATTGCACAGCTCTTCGAGGACGCGGCGAACTTCGATGCGGAGCGTTTCGGGATCGACGGTGTTGATCGCCGCCAGATTCATGTTGGCGATCAGCTGCTGGTGCAGCTGGGTTTTGAGCCGGCGATGTTCGGCCGCCTGGCGGACCTCGTCGATGTCGGTCCAGGATTCTTCGGGTGGATTCACCTTGCCGGCGTTGGTCGTCATGGCGAAGGCCTTTGCTGGGGCGTCGGCGGATGCTTTGTAGGGTGGGTCGAGTCTTCGAGACCCACCGATTTTTCGCGGTGGGTCTCGAAGA
>DATKHW010000930.1:0-5403 GCA_035546275.1 Gemmataceae bacterium | reverse complement strand
TGAAGGAGGCGGAGGCGATGATGCCGGCGAATGTGCGCTCGACGTTCGACCGCATTGTTCGGGGCAAGGGCGTGGAATCGTTCGCGGCGGTCGTGGACCGCGGCTGCGCCTCCTGCCGCACGGAGATCACCGCCCAGCAGTATAACGAACTGCTCATGGGCGGCTTTGTGCTGTGCAAGTCGTGCGGGCGCATCCTGTACTTGCCGGAGAGCAAAGCGATCGAATCGGAGGAGACGGCCTCATGATCGGCCCCATCAAAACGGTGAGCGTTTACGTCGAGGACCAGGAACGGGCCGTGGCGTTTTACGTGGAGAAGCTCGGCTTCGAAGTGCGGCGCCGGCTGCCGATGGGGTCGCATGCCAGCTGGATCGAAGTCGCCCCGCCGGGCGCGCAAACCTGTCTCGTGCTGTATCCCAAGAACATGATGCCCACCTGGCGGGAGCAGAGGGCTTTGGTGGTCTTTCACTGTCCCGACGTGGAGGCCGTTTGCCGCCGATTGGAGCCGCTGGACGTGCGCATCACCATGCCGCCGACGGCGCTGCCGTGGGGGACGTTCGCCAAGTTCGCCGACGCGGACGGCAACGAATTCGGCCTGACGTCGCAGCACATCGTCCACGAAGGCGGCAAGCCGATCGGGATCGAGATCAAGCACAAATTCAGCGGCGAGGTGCTTCGGGTGGTGGAGGCGCCGACGCTGATCGGGGCGAATTTGGCGCGGGCGGCGCTGGACATGGCCGACCTGGCCCGAGTCGATTTGCGCGGCGTCAACCTTCAGGGAGCGGAATTGTCGGCTGCCGATCTGAGCGGAAGCATCCTCAAAAGAGCGGATTTGTCCGGCTGCAATTTAGCCGGGGCCAACCTGGAAGGCTCCACGCTGATCGCCGCCGTGCTGACGGGGTCGAATCTAACGGCCGCGAACCTGGCCGGCTGCGATTTAACCGGATGCGATTTGGCGCAGGCTCGACTGACCGGCGCCAACTTGGCCGGCGCTGACTTATCGCGGGCCGATTTGCGCGGCGCCGACCTGTCGCGCGGTTCGCTGGAGGACGCCACGGTCGTCGGCGCCCTGTTCGACGACAAGACGCAATTCCCGGAGCTGTACTTCGACCCGGAAGGCAAAGGCGCCATTCTCCTGAAACCAAAGGCGCCATAGGAAGCAACGTCCGCAGGCGTTTTGACCTATCCCTTCGCCGCGTGGCGTCCGGCCCCCTCCTGCGTCCAGACCGTTGCGGCCTTCGCCGCCCCGCATTAGAATGCGGCTGCTGCGTCGAGCCCACCCCGCGACGTCGAGGCGCCCCGATGGACACCGACCGCAATCTCCTCTTCGGCGTGCTGGCCCTCCAGGCCGACCTGATCGACGCTCCCCGCTTCGCCGAGGCCTGCACGGCCTGGAGCGCCCGCAAGGACGCGCCGCTGGCTCAGCTGCTGGTCGAGCGCGGCTGGTTGACGCCCTCCGACCGGGCCGACATTGAGAAGGTCCTCGCCCGCAAGCTGCAAAAGCACGGCGGCGACGCCCGGGCCAGTCTCGCCGAAGTCACAACCGACCCCATCAAACAGTCCCTCGCCGGCCTGGCCGACCCGGACGTTCAGCAATCTCTGGCCGGCCTCGCGACGCCGCCGCACGGCCTCGTGCTGCTTGCCACCACGGCTTATGAGCCTGGCGCCTGCGAACGCTACACGCTCAGCCGGCTGCATGCCAGCGGCGGCATCGGCCGCGTCTGGCTGGCTCATGACGCGACCCTGGGGCGCGATGTGGCGCTCAAGGAGCTGCGCCCCGAGCGGGCCGGCAACCCAGCCGTCTGGGCGCGGTTCCTCAAGGAGGCGCAGGTCACGGGGCAGCTGGAACATCCCAGCATCGTGCCCATCTACGAGCTGGGCCGCCGGCCTGAGACCCAGCAGCCGTTCTACACCATGCGCTTCGTCCGCGGCCGGACGCTGGCCGAGGCGTCGGCCGCCTACCATCGGCGCCGGGCCGTCGGCGAGGCGAAGCCGCTGGAGCTGCGCGACCTGCTGACGGCTTTCGTGGGCGTCTGCAACGCGGCCGCCTACGCCCACAGCCGCGGCGTCCTGCACCGCGACCTCAAGCCGCAAAACGTGGTGCTAGGCGACTACGGCGAGGTCATGGTGCTCGACTGGGGCCTGGCCCGGCTCACGGACCGGCCCGACGACGAGGCGCCGCCGCTCGAATTGCCCGCCGAGGGGCAGACCGACGAGACGATGCAGGGCCAGGTGCTGGGCACGCCCGCGTACATGGCGCCGGAGCAGGCCGAGGGCCGGCTCGATCTGCTTGGCCCCGCCTCCGACGTCTACGGCCTCGGCGCCATCCTGTATGAGATTCTGACCGGCGCCCCGCCCTTTACTGGCGAGGAAACGGTCGGCGTGCTGCGCCGCGTCGTTCACGAGCCGCCGGCCCGCCCGCGGTCGGTCAATGCCAGCTCCCCCGCTCCGCTGGAGGCGGTCTGCCTCAAGGCGCTGGCCAAGAAGCCCAAGGACCGCTACGCCTCGGCGAAGGAGCTGGCGACCGAGGTGCAGCACTGGTTGGCGGACGAGCCGGTTACGGCCTACGCCGAGCCGCTGATGGTGCGTGCCGGCCGCTTCGCCCGGCGCCACCGGACCGCGGTCGCCGTCGCGGCGGCGCTCTTGGTCTTTGGCGTGGCGGGGCTGAGCGTCGCCGCCGTACTGATCAACGGCCAGCGGCAGAAGGCGGAAGACAATTTCAAGTTGGCCCAGGCCGCGAGGGCGCAGGCCGAGCAGAACTTTCAGAAGGCCGAGGAGAACTTCCAGTTCGCGCAGACCGCCGTGGACGACATGTACACCGGCGTCGCCGAGAAGTGGCTGGCCCAGGAATCGCACATGGAGCCGGTGCAGCGCGATTTCCTGATGAAAGCGCTCCATTTTTACGAAAAATTCGCCGACGCCGAGGGGGCCTCGCCGGAGGTCCGCATGCAGGCCGCCGTCGCGCAACGGCGCGTCGGCGCCATCCAGGCCCGGCTGGGCGACGTCCCGGCCGCCGAAGCCGCATTTCGCGGCTCCATCGCAACGCTCCGTGCCCTGGACAAGGTAGCAACGACGCCGAAAGTGCGGGCCGCGTTGCAGCTCTCGCTCAACCGCTACGGCTGGCTGCTTTGGTCTATTGGCAAGTCTCCCGACGATGCGCTGCGCGAGGCGCGCGAGCTGGGCGAAGCGCTGGCGCAGGATCCTTCCGCTCCGCTGGAAGCCCGTGAAGAGTTGGCGACGGCGTTATCGGTCCAGGCGATCGTCGCGATGGCGTGCGGCCGTTTCCCCGACGCAGAGGCGGCGATGGGCCGCGCCCTGCCGCTCCGCGAGACCCTGGCCCGCGAGGCGCCCACGGTGGAAAACCGGGAGGCCGTCGGCCGGAGCCATTATCATCTGGCCCGCCTCCTGCAGCGCGTCGGCCGCTATCGGGAAGCGGAGACCGAGTTCGGTCGGGCGGTGAGCCAGGCCGCCGCGGTCTCGGCCGGCGCCCCGCGCGAGCCGTGGCCGCGGGCCGAGTGGGCCAACGACCTGATCGAGCGAGCCGGCCTGTATTCCTTGCTCGGACGGCCCAAGGATGCCGAGGCCGACCTGCGCCGGGGCATGGAGCTGTCCGAGGCGCTTCAGGCCGATTTCCCCTCCGTGAATGAGTACAAAGAACTCAACGCCGCCATGCGCCGCGACCTCGCCGCCTTGCTCAACGACAAGAAGCAAGTCGGCGACGCGCGCAAAATCTACGACGCCGCCGTCGCGGACGGCGAGGCGCTGGTGAAGGAGGCGCCCGACGTCGTGAGCTATCGCTGGAACCTGGCCGTCCACCTGTCCGGCCTGATGACGCTGGAGTGGGGCGTCGGCCGCTTTGCGGAGGCGGAAAAGGCCGCCCGCCGCGCCCTGGAGTTAGCCGACGACATCTCCGCCAAGGCGCCGGCCCGCGTCGATTATCGCGCCCTGGCGGCCCACCGGCGGTTCGAGCTGGCGGACTTGCTGTCGAACAGCGGCAAGAAGCCCGAAGCGATTCCGGTTTATGAAAAGGCGACGGCGGAATACGAGTCGCTCGTCCGGGACTGTCCGCAGGTCCCCGAGTACCGTTACTCCCTGAACGAGATCCTCACGCGCATGGGAGACCGCAAGCGGGTGCAGGGCGACCTGGAGAACGCCGAATCGCTCTACCTTCGCGCCCTGCCGCTGGCCGAGGCGCTGGCCCACGATTTTCCCGACGTGCCGAACTACCGCGTGGAGCCGACCGTCGTGCGGACTTCGCTGACGAAGTTGGCCGTGAAGCGGCGCGACCCGGCCTCGGCGCGCCGGCTCCTGGAGCCGTCGCTGCGGGCGCTTGACGCCGAACAGAAGGCGAACCCCGGCGACGCACGTGTTCGTTCCCTGCGCGTCATGAACCTCGGCTACCTGGCCCGCACGCAGGCCCAGGAGGGCGACGCCGCCGCGGCCGCCGCGACCGCCCGCCAGGTGGAGGAAACCGCCGTCGAGCCGATGGAGCATTTCAACGCCGCCTGCTACCTGTCGCTGCTGTTCCAGGACGTGCAGGACGCCGCGAAGCCGGGGCCGGAGCGGGACGCGCTCCTGAACACGCTGCCGGAACGGAGCGTGGCCCAGCTTCGCAAGGCTCATGAGATCGGCCTGGAGGACCTGGCCACGATCCTGGGCGACGTGGACTTGGACCCTATCCGCACCCGGCCGGAGTTCAAGGCGTTTCAGAGCGAAGTGAGCGATCCAAAGCCGACGGACAAGAAATAGGCCGCCGTTTTCCACAGAACGGAATTGCTGGATAGGTATGCTCCTGCGTGCATACTTCGCCAGGCGGCTGCTTGGGCCCGTGTGGAACTTTACGCCGGCAGGGCTTCCGGCTAGAATTCTGTGACATGGCGCTGCCGCAGAGCAAGGCGGCGCAGCAGCCCGCAGGTTGCCGACGGCATGGGCGGCACTTCGTCCGTGGCCTTGTACGGGGCGGCGCGCTGCAACGAAAGGTCGGTGGAGTCCGTTGATGCAAACGGCGTAAAAGCTTACGAGAAGGCGAAAAGCGGCTCATTCGGAGAGGTGCCGGAGCGGCCGATCGGGCCGGTCTCGAAAACCGGTGTGGACGCAAGTCTACCGAGGGTTCGAATCCCTCCCTCTCCGCTTGATTTGTTTTGAAAGGCCCCTGCTGGCACCAGCAGTGGCCTTTTCTGCTTGAAATCCTGCGATTCTCGGGGATCATGCTTCGGTTCAAAATCAGAGATCGCCAGTAGAGGCTCTTCCGTTGTTTGCCGTAATTGCTTTCTGGGTTTGCGTTAGCGCGGTTCAAACGCCTCTTGCTTGATGCCATTTCAGGCTTGATTCCAGCAGAATACGCCCAAATTCTCGACAGGGAACGAAACGGCCGACATTCCTGAGCGAGAGACACGGCGGCCGGCC
>DATKHW010000929.1:0-5202 GCA_035546275.1 Gemmataceae bacterium | reverse complement strand
GACGTCGGCTGGAAGGCGGACGGCAAGTTCCTGGCGAGCTGCAGCGCCGACCTGACGATCAAGGTGTGGGCGTGGGACACGGGCGAACAGGCCCGTACGATCGCCATGCCGATGGGGAGCAAGCAGCTGACGCGGCTGCTGTTCATCGGCAAGAAGCCGGAGTGCATCACGGTCAGCGGCGACGACCAGATCAAGGTCTGGAACGTGGACCAGGGCAACAACGTGCGCAGCTTCGGCAACGGCGGCACGGACTTCCTGGACGCCGTGGGCGTCAGCCCGGACGGCCTGGTGGTGGCGGCCGGCGGCGAGGATGGGATCGTGCATCTCTACAAGGGCGATAGCGGCCAGCTCATCAAGGACCTGCTGCCGCCCGGCGCCGCGCCGCCGACGCCGCCGGCGCCGATGAAGTAACGCCGAGCCATCCGGGCGGGCGAGTTAGCGAGTGGACCTGACCCGGGGGGGCGCTCAGGGACTCGCGCTCCCCGCCCGGACTTATTTCCGTCGCCGCCGCGGAGATGAACGGATTTAGCTTGCGTAGCGGCTTTTCCTCCTTTAAGCTCCATACCACCAGCGCGGAGACGGTCGGCGACGCGCCGCCATCTCCATTCATCCCTTCCCGGAGAAACCACGCCGACCTTGCCGCCCCAAGGACGCAAGCCACCGGAGAACCCCGATGATGCGCACCTGGACTGTTCGCGCTCTCGTCGCCCTTACCGCGGCCGCCATGATCTCGTCGGCCGTGCGCGCAACGCCGCCGGAGCCGACCGGCGATGAGAAACAAACGCAGATTTTGCTGCAGGAACTCCTGGCCAAGATGAATGCCCTGCAAGCAAGCCAGGACCTCCAAACCAAGATGATGCAGGCGGATATTGAGCACCTGAAGGCCGAGGTCAACCGGCTCAATGAAGAGGTAAAACGGCTGTCAAAAACCACGACGAGTGTCGCCGCGTCCGTCAACCCGGAGGCGCCGGAGGCGCCGCAGCTCGCCGGCGACATCGTGGCAGACAACCGGACGCCGGGCGGCGTCATGGTTTTTATCAACGGCCACGGTTACGAAGTGCCGCCGTTGCAGCAGACGCGGATCAAAGGCGTCCCCGGCCGCTTTAGTTATTACGTGACGGCCGACGCCTTCGGCATGATCCAGGCGCCGAGCAACCGGAACAGCATTCCGGGGCACGACTTCCTGATCGTGATCGGGCCGTGAGCACGCGGCGCTCCCACAACGCCATGATTATCACCATCGACGGCCCCGCCGGCGCGGGGAAAAGCAGCGCCGCCCAGGGGCTGGCCAAGCGACTCGGCTTCGAGTTCCTCGACACCGGCGCCATGTACCGGGCCGTAACCCTGGCCGCGCTGCGCACCGGCATCGATTTGCGTGACAACGCGGCTCTTGGCCGGCTGCTGGAATCCGTGCATCTCGAGATGCCGCCGGGCCGCGTCCTCCTCGACGGCAAGGACGTTTCGGATCAAATCCGCACCCGTGAAGTGGAGCAAGCCACCGGCCTCATCGCCGACAGTCCCGTGGTGCGCCGCCGACTGGGAGAGATGCAGCGCGCTATCGCCGTCGGTCGGCGCATGGTGTGCGAGGGCCGCGATCAGGGAACGATTGTCTTTCCAGACGCCTTCTGTAAGTTTTTCCTGTCCGCGGCCGTCGAGGAACGGGCCCGGCGGCGCCAGGCCCAAATGGCCGCCCGCGGCGAGACGGTGGAACTGGCGACGCTGCTGCCGGCCATCGAGACTCGCGATCGCCGAGACGCCGCCCGGGAGTCGGCGCCCATGCGGCCCGCCGCCGACGCAGTAATAGTGGACAGTACGGGTCTAAGCCTGGACGAAGTTGTGGATCGGATGGAGACGGAAGTGCGCCGCCGAAGCGAACGCGGAACGAGGAAGGATGAATGATGAATGGCGTGGATTCATCATTTATCCTTCCTCGTTCATCATTCCAGAGAAGCTGATGCCCGTTCCCGGCTGGCCCGATTGGCTGTCGCACGCCTGGTATCGCGTCAACCATGCAGTGCAAATGGTCGGCATGACGCTAAGCTTCAGTTTCCGCCACGAGGGCATGGGCAACGTGCCGCCGACCGGCCCAGTTCTGCTCCTTGCCAATCACCAGAGCTATCTCGACCCTAGCATCGTAGGCGTCGCCGCCGGCCGGGACATTCATTACCTGGCCCGCAAGACGCTGTTCAAGAACCGGCTTTTGGCGCTCTACATCCGCAGCATGAATGGCGTGCCGGTCGATCACACGGGCGTCGCCAAGGAGGGTTTGAAAGCCGTTATTGACTTGTTGCAGGCTGGACAGGCGGTCGTGGTTTTTCCCGAAGGCGAGCGAACCCACACCGGCGAGATGCAGCCGTTGAAACCAGGCATTCACCTCGTCTTGAAGAAGGCCCCCGCGCCGGTGGTCCCGATCGGCATCGCCGGGGCTTATCAAGCCTTCCCGCGGACGCGCAAATTGCCGCTGCCGTCGCCGCTGTTCTGGCCGGCCACCGGCGGCGCCGTAGCCGCAGCGGTCGGCAAGGCGCTCGACCCGGATTGGCTGCTGAAATTGCCGCGAGAGGACTTTCTGCAAACGCTATTGGTCGCGATGCAGACGGTGCAGCGACGGGCGGAGCGGATCAAGCGCAAGCCGTGATCGTTCACGACTCTTCCGTCGCCAAATGGGCGCGCAGCTTTTGGACCGCCTTGTATTTCTCGTCGCTGACGCGGGCCGGCGACATCTTCAGCTCGTCCGCCGTCTCCTGCACCGACCAGCCTTCGCAGCTCATTCTCAGGATTTGCTGCTGCCGCGCCGTCAGCACTTCCTCGGCGATCTCGAACACAGCCGCCCGCTTGGCGTCCACCGAACGGCTATGCAGCTCGCGCTGATCGGCCACGCCGTCGAGGCTGGCGGACCACTTGCGGGCGCGCTGCGTGCGTTTCTTGACGGCGTCGATGGCCCGCAGAAACTCCCGACGTTCCGCGCCCTCATCTTGCAGGACGAGCGTCCAGGCGGCGGTGGGAACGCGCTCCAGCATTCGGCTGAAGACCTCCTGGGTGCAATCGCCCCAGGCGTCGATGGGCAGGTGGGCGTTTCGCCAGCAGGTGGTGCAGTAACGGCCCATGTCGGCCACGGCGCGGCCGGTGGTTTCCGCCGCCTGGACGGCGCCCACCGAGCCGAGCGCGGTCAAGGCGCCCAGCGCCATGGCCATTACATACGGGCGTTTGGATCCCTTGCTATGGCTTTGCATTTCCGCCAATCTCCCCAACCTCGCGAGTAGATTCGCACCCACTCTCGGGGTATAGGACGCGCACGAACAGGAATATCTCGCGCGTCCCTTCTTTTTTTACCAGGAGGGGCCGGCGATCGCTATGGAAGCTTGCGCCCGCGTCCATCGCCGCCTGTTCGAGCATCGCCCCTTGCCGTATGATCGGAAGAACAAGCGCCGCACGGCGGCGGATTCCCTTATGGATTTTCCTATGGCCGTCGCCGTCCGTCGTCTCATCGTCCTTATGGTGGGGTTCTCCGTCGCGCTCAGCTCCGCCCGCTCCGAACCGCCGCCCGATCTGCCGCCGTTCGACCCCGACATGCGAATGACGCCGGCCGAACGCGACCGGCGAGTGAAAGCGGTCGAGGTCGCTCACACGGCGGAGGACGTCCTCCGACTTATCGGCCCGCCGGACCATGTCGCCCGTCAAATCCTCTTCCACCGCACGGTGGAACAGTGGTTCTACGACGGTACTTTCTCCCTCCGCCTGCAGTTCGATTGTCTTCGCGGCCAGGAGCCACGTCTCCAAAGTGTCCAGTCGGGCGCGGCGCCGGGAAAGTGAATCCCCGCCATTCTCCGGAACGCCGGTGCCAAAAGAAGCGATAGCGCCGGGCGAGCAACCCCTCAAGAGCGCGAAGTCGCTCGAAATCTGTCAAGTTCTTAAGCGCCGGCCCCCGCCTGAACGAGATTCATCGGATATACTTGGGTGTTTTCGGTCCAGGCTGCGGCGGCGAATTGGCAGCCTTGCTGTTTTTCCGGCAGCCAGGTGTTCAATAATCGATCATTACGGCCGGGAAGGTGGCAAGCCCAAGGAAACAAGTGACAAAAGGAAAATCCAGAGTTGGTGGGACTTACAAGAAGAAGCGGGCGAACCGGAAAAATTCGAGAGGAGAGGCGCAAGAATTGCTTTAGAGGGCATTTGTTTTCGGTTCGCGGCGGAGATTTTCACCGTCGCCGGACAGGAAGGAAGCGTCCTTTGCGGCGTTGGGCCGACGGGGACGCCCGTCGACAAACACCAACCATCGCCTTGCGATTCTAACGTGAGGGAGCGACCATGGCACGACGAGACGCGCTATTGCGTTTGCATAAGACTTTGCAAAGCCGTTTGACCTCATTGCGGGGCAAGCTGGCCGACGACTTGCACAACCTGCGGAACCAGAAGACTCCCAATAGCGGCGGCGACGCGGCCGACGCCGCTTTCGAGGCCGGCAGCGATGAGATGGCGTCGCAGTTGGCCGAGCTGGATTCGCGCGAAATCACGCAAATCGAACGGGCTTTGACCCGGTTGAAACAGGGCACCTATGGTCTCTGCGAAAGCTGCGGCGGCAAGATTCCAGTGGGCCGTTTGAACGCTCTGCCGTACACCACGCTGTGCATCGAGTGCCAGCGCGAAATGGAGCGCTATCCTTCGGCCGGCGGTTGGAGGAATTCGGGCAACTGGGAAAACGTCCTGGACGCGTCGCATTATGACGACGCCAAGGAGGTCGATTTGTCCCAGTTGGAGATCGACCTGCCCAGCGGCCACTGAGACAGGCCGTGGTTTCGCGCCCCGCAGGAAAAGGGCGTGCAGTCGGAAGACTGCACGCCCTTTTCCTTTTGTGCGGATACAGCTTTGGCCGGCCCACGAAGCAGGATGCGCTTTTGCTCAAGGACGCTCGGCTGGGAGGGGTAGAATTGTGCGGCGAGCGGGCGGCATAAGTCCGTCGCTCCCTGTCGCCGTCGCCTCTCATCCTTGCGAGCCTTGCATGAAACGCTATTTGCTTCCGCTGTTCCTGGGCGGTTGTGCATTCCTGGGCGGTTTGGCGGCCGTGGCCCTGGCACGCAACGGGCCGACCGTATGGGCGCAGACGACCGGCCAGTCCTCCGCCGACCCCGATCGCCTGGAGGAGAAATTCGAAGCCGTCGCCGCCAAGATCGGCCCCTGCGTCGTCTCCATCGAAGCAGTGAAAACGGC
>DATKHW010000928.1:0-6012 GCA_035546275.1 Gemmataceae bacterium | reverse complement strand
TCGGCATTCAAGCGGGAAAACAGGTGATCGATTGGATTCATTGTGCTTCTTGTGTTAGGCGGTATCCCGCGCACGCCATTGGCGTTGCGGCTAGACATCATCACTCGTCAATATTCTCCCCCATCAACCGCGCCACCTCGAAGCAATCCTTGTCGCCGCGGCCGGAGAAGCAGACAAGCACCACGTCGTCCTTCGGCCGTTTCGCCGCGATGCGCATCGCCTCCACCACGGCGTGGGCCGTCTCCAGCGCCGGCAGGATGCCTTCCAGCCGGGCGCACAGGCCGAACGCCTTAAGCGCCTCGGCGTCGCCGACGCTGGTGTAACGGACGCGGCCGCTGTCCTTCCAGTAGCTGTGTTCGGGGCCGACGCCGGGATAATCGAGGCCGGCCGACGCCGAATGCACCGCCGCCGTCTGGCCGTCGGCGTCCTGCAGCACGTAGCTGAAGGCGCCGTGCAGCACGCCGGGCTTGCCGCAGCCGAGCGTGGCCGCGTGCTGTCCCTCGCCAGCGCCGCGGCCGCCCGCCTCCACGCCGACGATCTGCACGCCGGCGTCGTCCAGGAACGGCGCGAACATGCCGGCCGAGTTGCTGCCGCCGCCGACGCAGGCCACGACCACATCGGGGAGTTTACCGATCTGTTCCAGGCATTGCGCCCGCGATTCCCGGCCGATGACCGACTGGAAATCGCGCACCAGCGCCGGGAACGGGTGCGGCCCGACGACGCTGCCGATGATGTAGTGCGTGGTCCGCACCGTCGCCATCCAGTCGCGCATGGCGTCGTTGATAGCGTCGCGCAAGGTCCGGCTGCCGGTTCGCACGCTCACAACCTCTGATCCCAGCGCCTTCATCTTGAAGACGTTGAGCTTCTGCCGGCGGACGTCTTCCTCGCCCATGTAGACCTGGCATTCCAACCCAAACAGCGCGGCCGCGGTGGCTGTGGCGACGCCGTGCTGCCCGGCCCCCGTCTCGGCGATGACGCGCGGCTTGCCCATGCGCTTGGTCAGAAGCGCCTGGCCGATGCAGTTATTGATCTTGTGGGCGCCCGTGTGGTTCATGTCCTCGCGCTTGAGGAAAATGCGGGCGCCGCCGGCTTCCTTCGTCAAGCGCTCCGCAAAGTAGAGAAGCGACGGCCGGCCGACGTAGGTGCGGAGATAGTGGTCGAAGTCGCGCTGGAATTCCGGGCTATTGCGGGCTTTTTCGTATTCTTCGGTGAGCTGGCGGAGGGCGTCCATCAGCGTTTCGGGGACGTAGCGGCCGCCGTAGGGACCGAAGCGGCCGTGGGCGTCGGGGAGAGCGGCGAAGGGAACCGGCATGGCGTTCTCGAAGCGCGGCGAGGGAATATCCGGGGGCGTTGTGTCAGCGTAGATGGGCCGCGCCGCCCGGTCAAGCGCGAACCGATGTGGTGCGCTGCGGCGGATCGCCGTATAATCGCGTGGCGACGATTCCTGCCGAAAGTCCCTCCGAGGCGGCGCATGCCGGAGCTGCCGGAAGTCGAAACCGTGGTCCGCGATCTCCGGCCGCTGCTGATCGGCCGGCGGATTCGCCGCGTGTGGGTCGGCCGGCCGGCCCTGCGGACGCCGTGGAAGGCCGTGTGGACCAGGCGGTTGGTCGATCGGCGCATCGAAACCATTCGGCGGCGCGGCAAGTGGATCGTGGTGGAGTTGGACGACGGCCAGCGACTCGTGGTGCATCTCGGCATGACCGGCCAGTTGACCGGGACGCCGGCCGCGGCGCCGATCGAGGACCACACGCATCGCATTTTCGACCTGGACGACGCCAGTATCCAGCTGCGATTCCGCGACGTGCGCCGCTTCGGCGGCCTCGCCCTGTTTGCGGATGAAAAGAGTCTGGCGGGGTTCTTCGTCTCGTCGGGCCTGGGGCCGGAGCCGTTCGGCCTCGACCCGTATTACTGGCGTCGCCGTCTTGGATCGGCCAAACGCTGCCTGAAGGCGGTGCTGCTGGATCAGACGGTCGCAGCGGGCGTCGGCAACATTTACGCCGACGAGGCGCTGTTCGAGGCGCGGCTGCATCCCGGCCGGATCGCCGCCGCGCTAAGCGCCGCCGAGGCCGGACGGCTGCGGCGGGCGGTGGAGACAGTGCTGAACCGGGCGATCGAGCGGCGCGGCTCGAGCATTCGCAACTACGTCGGCGGCTCCGGCCTGCGCGGCGAGATGCAGAACGAGTTCCGCGTCTACAGCCGCACTGGCCAGCCGTGCCCGCGCTGCGGCGCCCCGATCGAGCGCCTTCGCCTGGCCGGCCGGTCCAGCCACTTTTGCCCCGCGTGCCAGAAGAGCTGTCAGCTGTCAGCTATCAGCCGTCGGCCAGGCGGGCGGCAGCGCATGGCTGATAGCTGATAGCTGATAGCTGATAGCTGAGAGCTAGCATATGTCTTATCGCGCCTTCAAACGCCTGCTCGGCGAAACCAGCCTGGAACGGAAGTGCCGTTTCCTGTTCGGCGCATTCATCCTCTTGCTCATCACCAGCAGCTTCTGGCTCTACGCCTGGCAGACGGAGCAGCTCGCCTTCGACCAGCTCACCGCCACCTGCCGTCTGCTCGTGGTCCAGATCATGCAACGCCAGCTGACAACGGGATGTCACCCGCTGGACGCCCACAACCAGCCGGCCGACGAGGACAAGAAGGCCGCCGAAACGCTTATCGACGATTTCCGCAAGGACTGGGGCCGCAACCTCCCCGGCGGCCTCGACGACTACCACGCCTCCAAGATCACGCGCAACACCAAGCCGGAGCAGATGCCGTCGGACAACTACACTCTGCAAAGGCTCAATGAGTTCCTGGCCGACCGCGACAAGCTCGACGACAACCGCCTCTTGCTTTCCGATGGGCCGTATCTTTATTACGCCGCGGTCCGGGCCGGCGAGTCGTGCCTGGAGTGCCATCGCGAATTGCAGCGGCGGACCAACCCCGAATTGCCGGAAATGAAGGCGAAGGACCTGATCGCGCTGGTCAAGATCGAGGTGCCCAAAAAAGCGATCGAATCCATTGAAGATCGCATGCACGTCAATCGGGCCGTCTTGATTTCGACCGCCCTCGTGACCGCCCTGCTCATCATGACCGGCAGCTGGCTGATCGTGCGCTACGTCATCGTCAAGCCGGTCAAGCACCTCAAGGAGGTCAGCGACGCCATCAGCGCCGGCGAGCTGAACGTGCGCAGCGAAATCCAGACCGGCGACGAATTCGAGGATTTGAGCCACGCCTTCAACCGGATGCTGCGCAACCTCGTGGCCATGCAGGACCGGCTGCGCAAAGTCAACGCCGACCTCGACCGCAAGGTGGACGAGCTGGCCCAGGCCAACCTGGCGCTGTACGAATCGAACCGGCTCAAAGGCGACTTCCTCGCCACCATGAGCCACGAGCTGCGCACGCCGCTCAACTCCATCCTCGGCTTCAGCGAGGTCTTGCAATCGGCCGACGGCCTCAGCGACAAGCAGACGCGCTGGGTCGGCAACATCCGCACCAGCGGCGAACAGCTGCTGGCGCTCATCAACGACATTCTCGATCTGGCAAAGATCGAAGCGGGCAAGATGCAGGTGCGCGTGTCGGAGTTCAGCGTTTACGATATTTGCGAGGGTCTTTTGACGATGTTCCGGCCGATGGCCGAGAAGAAGAACATCGAGCTGCGCGCCGCCCTGGCGCCGGACGCCCCGCTTTTGCACCAGGACGTGGTGAAATTGCAGCAGATCCTGTCGAACCTGCTGTCCAACGCGGTGAAATTCACGCCGGAGGGCGGCCGGGTCTTGCTCAAGGCCGAAGCCGACGCAACGCACATCGTGCTGACGGTGTCGGACACCGGCGTCGGCATCGCGGCGGAGGAGCAGGAGCTGGTGTTCGAGAAATTCCGCCAGGGCGGCAGCGCTCTGACGCGCGAGCACGCCGGCACGGGACTCGGTCTGTCGATCGTGCGGGAGCTGGTGAAGCTGCTGGGCGGCGAGGTGACGTTGCAAAGCGAGCTGGGCCGCGGCAGCACGTTCACGGTGCGGCTGCCGTTGCAGCGGAGCGAGGAGCCGCGGCTGGAATTCGACCTGGCCCATGAGGGAATCGATCTGTCGAAGGCGCAGCGCGTGGACGGCCGGCTCTACGGCGCCGGGCAGCGCCCCAACGGCGAGCCGGGGGCGTCAGCCCCCGGAGGGACGGCGCCATCGCTGGAACCATCCTCCGGGGGCTGACGCCCCCGGCTCGCCTGTGCGGAGATTATAATGGGAATAATCGGGTCCATCTTATCGCTGTTGCTGCTCGCTCCCTCCGCCGACGCTCCCGCGCCGCAATGGGTCGTCGTCGCCGCGCCGGCGTTCCGCGACGCCGTGCAACCGCTGGCCGACCACCGCAAGGGCGAGGGGTTCCACGTCGTGCAGCTCACGACCACGGACGTCCTTTCCGCCGACGAGATCCGCTCCGGCGACGGCCGGAAGCTGCGCGACCGCGTCAACGCCCTCTGCCGCGATTATCACGGTCCCAGTTACGTCCTGCTGGTTGGCGCCGTGGAGGCGGTGCGGCCGGAGGACGCCGTGCCGACGGTTGTGCCAGCCTTGGACGGCGGCGTCGGCCGGATGAAGGGACAGCCGAGCGACAACGGCTACGGCTGTCTCGACGACGGCCGGCTGCCCACGGTCTCGGTCGGCCGTTTCCCGGCGCGAACGGCGCCGGAAGCGATCCGCATGGTGCGCAAAACGCTGGCCTACGAAACCGACGACAAGCCCGGCGAATGGCGGCATCGACTGACGGTGCTGGCCGGCGTTCCCGCGTACAATCCACTGGTGGATCGGCTGGTGGAGACGATGGCGTTCGCGCGCTTCGACAAGCTCGACCCATCGTGGACCGGCCGGGCCATTTACAGCAACCCATCGTCGCGCTTCTGCACGCCGGACGACCGGCTGCGCGACCAGGCCCGGAAATACGTCGAAGGCGGCGAGGCGTGGACGCTCTACCTCGGCCATTCCAACGCCGGCGGGCTGTGGGGCGGCGGCGCCCCCTACCTCGACCGCGACGACTGGGCGACGCTGAAAATCGCCCGCGGCCAGGGGGTTTTCGCCACCTTCGGCTGCAACGGCTGTCAGCTCAAGGGCGATTCCGGCGAGGGCTACGGCGTGGCGGCGATGCGCAACCCCGACGGTCCCGTCGCGGTGATCGGCTCGCACGGCGTCTGCTTTGCGGCGATGGTGCAGCTGGCGACGGACGGCCTCTTCAAAAGCACGTTCGCCGGCAAGCAGCCGGAGCGGCTCGGCGAAACCTGGCTGGCGATCAAGGCGGGCGTGGCGAAAGGCGACATTGACGCTCTCACATTCGCCATGCTGGACGCGGTGGACGGCGACGCCAGTATTCCGCAGGCGACGCAGCGGCTGGAGCATCTGGAGATGTTCACGCTTTTGGGCGATCCGGCCCTGAAGCTGGCGGCGACGCCGGCCGACCTGCCGCTGAAGACTGACGACGCGGCGACGGCGGGCGCGACGCTCGTGATCCACGGAACGGCGCCGGCCCGATTGAACGGCGCTCATGTTCATATCACGGCGGAGCGGCCCGTGGGCGGCACGCCGACCGACCTGGAGACGCTGCCGAAGGAATCGGGGCCGGAGCGCGACGCGGCGCTGATGCGGAACCACGAGCGCGCCAACCGCTTCGCCGTGGCCGATGCGGACGCGACGGTGAAGGACGGCCGATTTGAGGCGAAGCTGGAATTGCCGGCGAAGCTGCCGTGGGAGCGGCTGAACGTCCGGGCCTATGCGGCGACGGCGACGCAGGAAGCGATGGGGGCGCTGGTTGTGGATGTTGGGGAGACGCACCGGTGAAAGCCCCGTAGGGGCGGCGGTGAATAGCCAGGGGTGAAACCCCTGGAGGCCGAGACACGTCCACCGGTCGTTTCATTAGCCCCGGAGGGGCGGCAGCCCCGGCCTCCAGGGGCTCGCGCCCCTGGCTATTGACCGCCGGGGCGGACGAGCGATTGCTGCATGGAGACGCCAATATGGTCAAGCAATTCGACGAGGACGGCGTGTCGTTCCG
>DATKHW010000927.1:0-3249 GCA_035546275.1 Gemmataceae bacterium | reverse complement strand
TGTCGTAGTCTTTCAGGTCGTGGTACGGCAGCGGCAGCACCGTCTTCGAGAAGCGCGTGTTCAGGTTGCCGTCCTTAGTCCAGCCGTCGGACACCCAGACGAAGTCACGCTTCCACCCCGGCGGCGGCCCGTCCGGCGCCGGGAACTTCATGGCGATCTCGTCGCCCGCGTTCATGATGACGTAGCGGTCGTCGATCTTTTCCAGCAATTCGCGCACGTCGCCGTAACGGGTGTACCAGCCGATGAGGTCGCGCCAGTATTGGGACCTGCTCACCAGCTTATCATAGTCGGGCAGTTCGGGGGAACTGCGGTCGGCCCGCGTGATGCGGGAAATGCCGCGGTGACGCAGCTCGGCCGTCTCCGGCAGCAGAACGGTTTGCCGCGCCTGGCCGGCGTCGAGGCCCTCGGCGTATTCCAGGGCGTCCCAGTAGATTTCCATGTTGGTGCGGAGCCGGAAGCGGCGAGGCGCGACGCCCTTCTGTCCCGGAATGTCGTCGAGACGGATCACAATGGTCTTGTTCTTGCCCGCCGGGAAGCCGAGCGCCGGCCGGCCGGCCGTCCAGCCGCCCTTGCCGTCGGCCACTTCCAGGACGAGGCCGTGGGGCCGTTCATTCTTGCCTTGTTCGATGGCGGTATTGATGGAGCTGTCGGTCGGCTGAATCCACCCTGTCGCCAGGAGATAAACGGGACCCGTCATGGGCGCATCGTCGCCAAGATCCACCTCGACATAGTGATCCTGGGCGACGCCCTGATACTTGCCGAGATCGAACGTATTGAGGTAACGACCGTCTATGCGCCGGATCATGTCCGTGACGTCGTTTCCCTTCTCGTCCACGGCCCGCGAGACAGGACGCGGCGGCTTGGTCATGTAAAGCTGCGGCGGCGTCGGCGTCAGGAAGAAGCGCTCATCCGCGTAGATTTCCGTGTCGGCGGGATGATCGACGACCGTGAGATGAACATGGTCGAAGTAGTGCGTCTCCCACAAATCGGCTGTGACGTGTACATCGTAGAGGCCGTCGCGCGGCTTGAGCTGGTCGCCGCGGACCTTGACCCAATCAGTAGTTTGAGCGATGCCGCCTCGGTCTTGTGCGTTGATGTACAAGCCGAGCGGTGAACTCCAGAGGATATCGGTTACGAACTGAACTCGCTCGCCGTTCCACGTGAACAGGAACGGGCACGACGAGCTGAGCCGCTGCAAAATCTGCGTGCTCTGGTCAGTCGCGAGGTCGTATTCGCCCTGGAATGATCCGTTGGGCCAGATGAAACGGGCGACTGCGGTTTTGGACTGCTCGCCAAGGCCGAAGTGGACGACTGGGCTGGTAATAAGCTGCTTCTGCACTAGCAGGCCGGATCGGATTTCGATTTCGCCGCCGATGGCGAAGGAGTTGATCTTTTCGTCCGGGTGGACGTCGGTTTTGCGTTTGTCCACGCCATGCGGCCGGATCACTTGCCAGTGATAGTTCTTCTTGCCCTGGTTAATGCGCTGAACCGGCTGACCGGACTCGGACAGCCCCAGTAAGTCGAGCCGTCCGTCCTTGATCAAATCCACGACCGCGAAAATGCGTTCGGGAATGTTCACAGCCAACGGGGACAGTTTGCCCTGTTCGTCGCTGACCCCAATGCGGGCGCCGTGTGGGCCGGCGATGATCAAATCCAATCCGCCGTTATTGTCCAGGTCGGCCGTCAGGATCCGATACGAACCGACCTCGCCGTCCTTTGGGAAGTCGGCCCAACGCGCCAGTTCGATGATCTCCCAGGAGTTTTCCTTAAGCGAGAAGCGCTGCACGACGCCGTCGTCGCGAAGGGCGATGACATCCATCACCCCGTCGTTATTCAAGTCGGCGGCGGCGAGGCCCAAGTACTTGCCCTCCGGCTCGTGTTTACCCTGCGGCCCGCGAGGCAAACCCGTTTTTACGAACAAACCGGAGCGTCCATTCGTATAATAATGCAAATCTCCCTGGGCGTCAAGCAGCAGTGCGTCCGGCGCTCCGTCGTCGTCGATGTCCGCCCAAGCGAAGGCTCGCAATCCGTCCACGTCGGAGAACAGTTTCAGCACCTTGAATGTGCCGTCGCCGTTGTTGCGCAAGACGAGCGGCGGACCAGTGCGCCGAGCGACGATCAGGTCCAGATCGCCGTCCATGTCGATGTCGGCCGCCCATGCGCCGAAGTAGTCGCCGGCGAGCGTCGCATCGTCCAGGCCGGTTTTCGCGGTGACGTCGACGAAGTGGTGGTCCGGGCTTTGCTGGAAGAAGCGCAGCCCCCCCGCGCCGGCCAAGACGAAGCTCGTCTGGAACTCATTTCTCCAGTCCACTGGCAAAACACCATAGGCGGTCGGGGCGACTGACTTTGGGCCGCCGGGAAACGGCAACACCGGCTCGGCAGCATTTGCAGCCCGCACTTCCTTTGCATTTGCGACGAAAACCGTCGGATCAGCCTCCTGCGTCAGCCACACTGGCAGTGTGACGTCCCAGCGACCGGCAGCGACGGCATCCAAACGCTTAGCGGGAGCGCTTGGCGGGTCAAATGTTAGAGCAAGGTCGGGCGGTGAGGCGGTGGCCCGCATCGGTGCGAGTCGCAGAAACTGTTCCAGCGGCTCACCAAGGTGCAATTCTTTCCGATCCACTGTCAGAGCATCGCGCACGTAGCCGAACTCAGGCTGCAAACAGTGGTCCAGAATGGTAATCGTTGTGGAGGCGTCGCCAGGAAGAGGACCTTCCACAGCTTGCTTCTTCAGCAGTTGCAGCTGAGCGCGCGCGTCATTAGCGTTGGACCCCTCCCAGGAGTCCGCGAGCCTTTCATATGCGGTCACCGCCTCCATAAGGCTGGTTCCGTCTTTCAGCTGGGCCGCAGCCAGCGCCTTATCGCGTAAGAGGCGAATATTATACGGCTGAATCTTTAACCCCTCATTGAACAGTCGCAATCTCTCTTTGTCGTTGGTTCTGGGCGCTTCCTTGTCCAGTTCTTCGGTCAGCGCATAGAGAGTAAGCAGGTCCCGTGGATTCTTTTCCAGCGCTTTGCGGAATAAACCGACCGCGTCTGTGAATTTGCCTTCCTGATCAGCCAAGTGGCCGAGCAGGCTTAGGATTCCAGGGTCGTCGGGCGCCAGTTGCGCGGCGCGCTGCAAATCCTGGGCTGCCTCTTTGGTCATAAAGCGGCGCAGATACCACAATCCTCGATCCGCCAGCGCCGCCGGTTCCTCGGGAACCGTATCAATGGCTTCCGTGAGCTTCTGAAGCGCGAGGTCCGGTG
>DATKHW010000926.1:0-4456 GCA_035546275.1 Gemmataceae bacterium | reverse complement strand
GTACATGCGTCGCACCGCGAGCCGGCGTTTACGGCGGATTGAGGAGGCGCGCTTCTACCGTTGGAAAGCACTCAACCGCTTGCCACCCCTGAGAGTACGTCAACAGGAATAACGCCCACAGTCGAACTAATGTCCTCAATCAGTCCTGCTTCGGACGTGAAGTAGCCTGGCTTCGTCTTGGCGTGGTCGCCCCTTTCGCCGGCTTCTACGGAGGAGGCGGTGTATTTGCAGAGGGCGGACAGCGTGCCGAATGTGAGATTCAGCCCGTGAAAATCGGCCAAGATTTGCAGCTTGGCGACGATGCGGAAGGTCTGTGCATTTCCCTCGAACAGAAGGAAGTCTTGAACCAATTCGTCCTTGCCCTCAAGTAGCTCTCGGAGCTTGTCCTCCGTAAGGGTCTTCTTAAACCACTCGCGGATAGCATCCTCGCCGGAATGTCCGAAAGGCGGGTTGCCGAGGTCGTGAATGAGCCCACACGTGGAGGCGATGGCCTCAATCTGCCGGTCCTGTCCTTCCCGCAACTTGGCTTTCAGGAAGTCCTTGCAGACCTTTTGCACCAGCCCCCGGGCGACCGAGGACACCTCAAGCGAATGCGTCAGCCGCGTCCTCACCGAGTCGTGTGGTTCCAGTGGGAAGACCTGGGCCTTGTCTTGAAGCCTCTTGACGGGGGAGGAGAAGACAGCGCGGTCGAAGTCGCGCTCGAACTGCTCACGGTGGTCACCCGTGCTGGTAGAGGGGCGAGGGCGCTCAGCATTCAGCAGGGTGTCCCAATCCATCACCGAACCTCCGGCATCTCATCGGCGTTTCCTGAGCGGTTGCTGAAGTCGCAGCATTCGCTAATCTGGCTCCTTCTTACCGATCCCGTGTTGCCCAGATTGTAGAAAAAGTTCGACCCGCGAGCACCTCGTCGGCGCTTCTACCTAACGCGAGAAGCCGAAACCGACACAGAAGGGTAGTTTATCAGAACCATCCTGAAGGTTGCAAAGTTAGAAGCGCTCACGCTCCGCTGTCCGCCCGGCATTTTCGACCTGCCCGGTCCTCCAGAGGCATCAACAAATCGACGTCAGAGCCCACTGCTGCACTGGCGGTTGCCTGCGCGCGGGGCGGGCATAGATTACCCTGGGCATTTAACTTCTTCTCAGGAGGACGCTATGGCCTTCACTCTGCCCCCGCTGCCGTACCCTTCCGACGCGCTGGAAGCGGCCATCGACAAGATGACAATGGAGATCCATCACGGCAAGCATCACAAGACTTACGTAGACAACCTGAACGCGGCCCTGGAAGGCCAACCCGCCTTGCAGTCGAAGTCCATCGAGCAGCTGATGCACGACATCCACAGCGTGCCGGAGTCGATCCGCACGAAGGTCCAGAACAACGGCGGCGGCCACGCCAACCACACGATGTTCTGGGAGATCATGGCCCCCAACGGCGGCGGCGACCCGAGCGGCCCGCTGGCCGAAGCGATCAAATCCACGTTCGGCGACTTCGCCAACTTCAAAGCCAAGATCAAGGAAACCGGCCTCGGCCGTTTCGGCAGCGGCTGGGCCTGGCTCGTCTCTTCCGGCGGCAAGCTGCAAATCACCAGCACCGCCAACCAGGACAGCCCGCTGATGCAGGCGGGCGTGACGCCCCTCCTCGGCGTGGACGTGTGGGAGCATGCCTACTATCTCCGCTACCAGAATCGCCGCGGCGATTACCTCGACGCCTGGTGGAAGGTCGTGAACTGGCCGGCCGTGGCGAAGCGGTTTGCGGCGGCGAAGTAAGCGGGAACTCACCACAAAGACCCAAAGACCACAAAGAAGAAAGGCAAAGAAGACAAAGACCGGGGTTCCGCAGCAGGACAGTTGGGAACCCTGGTTTTGTCTTCTTCTCCTATCTTTGTGTCCTTTGTGTCTTTGTGGTGAATCTTCTGTGGAGGGCAGGGCTGCATGAAGATCGCGGTCGTCGGGGCCGGCTACGTCGGCCTGGTCACGGGCGCCTGCTTCGCCGAAAGCGGCAACGAAGTTTGGTGCATCGACAAGGATGCGCGCAAGGTCGAGACGCTGGAGTCCGGCCGGCTGCCGATCTACGAGCCGGGGCTGCTGGAAATCGTGGCCCGCAACCGCCGCGAGGGCCGTCTGCACTTCACCACCGACCTCGCCGCCGGAATTACACCGGCCCCGGTGATCTTCATCGCGGTCGGCACGCCTCAGGGCGCCGACGGCTCGGCCGACCTATCCACCGTCTGGGCGGTCGCCGATGCCATCGCCGACCACGCCAACGGCCCGAAAATCGTCGTCGTCAAAAGCACCGTGCCGGTCGGGACGAACCGCCAGGTCGCCGAGCGCCTTTCCGCCCGCGCCCGCTTTCCGCTGGAAGTGGCCAGCAACCCGGAGTTCCTCAAGGAAGGGGCGGCCGTCGAAGATTGCACCAAACCGGACCGCGTGGTCGTCGGCGTCCGCCGCAAGGAAACCGCCGACGTGCTGCAGGAGGTGTACGCTCCGTATCTGCGGACGGAACGGCCGTTCCTGGTCATGTCGCCGGAAAGCGCCGAGATGACCAAGTACGCGGCCAACGCCATGCTGGCGACGAAAATCAGCTTCATCAACGAGATGGCCAATCTCTGCGAACGACTCGGCGCCGACGTCAACGACGTGCGCCGCGGCATCGGCCACGATGCCCGCATCGGCTTCCAGTTTCTCTTTCCCGGTGTGGGATACGGCGGCAGCTGCTTCCCCAAGGACATCAAAGCGATAATTCACCTCTCCAACCAGGCCGGCCTGCCGCCGCATCTGATGGAGGCGGTGGACCGGGTCAACGAGCGGCAGAAGCAGGTGCTGGTGGAAAAAATCCGCCGGCACTACGGCGAGGCGCTGCGCGAGAAGACGCTGGCCTTGTGGGGCCTGGCGTTCAAGCCGCGGACCGACGACGTGCGCGAGGCGCCGTCCCTGGCCCTGATCGAGGCGCTCTTGGCCGACGGCGTGAAGCTGCGCGTCCACGACCCCGAGGCGGTCGCCAACGTCCGCGCCCTGCACGGCGATCGGCTGACCTATTGCGACCGGCCGTATGGCGCCCTGGAGGGCGCCGATGGGCTGGCGATCGTGACGGAATGGAACGAGTTCCGCAACCCGGACTTCGAGGTGATGCGCCGCCTGCTGCGCGAGCGCGTCATCTTCGACGGCCGCAATCTCTACGATCCCAAGACGCCGGCCGGCCACGGCTTCGTCTATCACTCCATCGGCCGCAAAACGAGCCGGCCCGGTGCGGACGGGAGAGAGGAGTAACGCGGCTAGGCGCTCCGCCGCACCGACGCGCCCACGCGCCGCCGCACCCATTCCAGCAGCCGGTCGAGGTCCACCAGTCGGCCGACGCCGCACGCCTTCTTCCACTGATCGTACATATCGTAGACAAGGCGGCCCGCCAGGGCCCGCGGCGGAAACGTCTTCATCAGATCGCGAAATGCTTTCTGCGCTTCTTCGTAATAATGGGGCGGAAACTTGGCCTGAACGGCCGCTTCGTAGCTGGCCGGCGTTTGCGGCCGCCCGCCGCCGACTTTGCCGCGCAGCCGGCCGTCCACGTCGTAAGCCACGTCGATGTCGTCGCCGCAAAAATGGATGCGGTGGGCGTTGGCTTTCTTCTTCGCACGGGCCGCCGGCGCCCCCGGCTGGGAGGCGGGCGCATGCACGCGCGGTCGGGCACGGATGGCGTACAGCACAGCGTAGGCGTGGCCCAGCGCTTCGGCGTCGTCCTTGCGATAGCCCAATCGGCGAGCGGCTTCCTCCGCCCACAGACCCAGCAGCGGGAAGCGGTTCAAGGTCGTCATGGCGGCTCCTCCCGATCCAAACCGCCCGGACCAGCCCTGCGGCTCGCTCTACAATCCGACCGCTCTGCGGTCGCGCGCGCCGTCTTCTTCAAGCTGGCGGGCGCAGTCGATGCAATACGGCGTATAAGGGGCGGCCCGCAGCCGTTCCTTCGGAATGTCACGGCCGCACAGCTCGCATGTGCCATACGTTCCGCTTTCCATGCGGCGCATGGCCGCGGCGATGTCGGTGAGGATCTGGTCCTGGTTTTCCAGCAGGCTCACCGACATGGCCTGCTCGAAATTGTCGGTTCCCAGGTCGGCGGTGTGAAACGGCGTATTGGAGAGGTTGCCGCTGGCCTCGGCGCCCGACCGGCGCAGCGCCTCCTGTGAGAGGCCGGATACATCGCCCTTGAGGCGCGCCCCCAGATCCTGAAGTTGCCGGCGGAAGCGTTCGCGTTCGGATGTGGTCATGGGACGGATGCTTTCATGAAAGAGTGAACATTCGGCGCGAGCCGTCCGGCCGTCGAGGTCGCTGCGCCCTCGCCGCAAGGAATTCCGCTTATCGGTGTTGCAAACGCCGTTCCGGCGGCGCAGCGGAACGGCGAAATCACATCGCCGCGCAGGCCGCATGCGCCGCCGCCGACGCCTCCCCTGTTGTGGCACGGTCTCCTGACC
>DATKHW010000925.1:0-3706 GCA_035546275.1 Gemmataceae bacterium | reverse complement strand
GTCAGCCCGCCGGTGATTCTTCCGCCGGCGGGCTGACGCCGCGCCGCTTGCCGCTCACGCCGCCTTGCGGGCCGGCAGCGGCTGCGGAATCTTGCGGCCGAACAGGGCGCGCAGCGTCCAGTGAATCATGGCGTCCAGGCCGAACCAACGGCCGCTCGCGGTCGTAGCCAGGGCCAACAGGGCGAACATCTCGATCACGTTCTTGTTGATGAACAGGTAGTTGCCTTCGGTGTTCGGCGGCGTCGGCAGCCAGGGCCATGGCGGCGAAACGAAGTACGTCATAAGCAGAAAGCCGGCCGCCAGAACGCAGTTGGTCCGCGTCAGCAGGCCGGCCAGCAAGCAGCCGCCGATGATCGTCAACGCCCAGGCCGTGCAGCCGTCGATCCACCATATCAGCGGCGTCGGCCGAGGCGGCAGCGCAACGGTCGCCTGCTGCTGATCGGGCGTCAGCAGCGAATCCAGCGACGTCTTGAATTTGGCGGTCTCCTTGTCGAGGTCGTCCATGAGCGACTTCCGCATCGCCGCCGCTTCGCCCTTGGCCGCCAACCGCTTGGGACCGACCACGTCGGCGCCGAACGCACGGTCCGTGTCATCGACCATAGCGCGGTATTGCTGCACCTTGTTGCGGTACTCCTCGATGCGCTCCGCCGGCGTCTCCAGGATCGTGATCGTGCCCGTCCCGGTCGGCGACGTTTTTTCCACCGCCCTGAAGCCTCTAATTTCGATCTTCTGGAGTGCTTGCAGCTTGTCCCGATCCGTCGTCACGAGTTTGCGTTCGTCTTCGATTTCTTGCTTCTGCTGCTTCTTCGCCTGGTCGTCGCCTGGATCTCCCAGGGCCTTATCCATCGCGGCAAGCTGATCCAGCCGCGCCTGTGCTTTCTTGAGCTGCTCGTCCATCGTCGCAAAGTCGTCCGGCGCCTGCCGCTTGAGGGTCGCGTCCCACGGCAGCGTCAGCCAGTGGAAAACGCCATCTTCACTTTCCTCCAACTTGGCACTGGCCAGATCGCGCTGGCGCTTGTCGAAATGATAGGCGTCGGCGTAACGCTGGAGGTAGTCTTCCCATTCCTTGTGCAAGCCAGGCGGCGTGCGGAGATACCCTTTCGCAGTCTGGTCGTCCTCGCCGGCGGGCGCCGGCTGCACCGTCAGCCGGGCCAGCGCCTCGTCGTCGGGATCGCCGATGTGCTGGCGCATCTCCCACGCAAGAGGACCGGGCGCCTCGCGGAAATAGCCGGCGCTGCTCCACGCAGTGCTGCCGTGGACGAAGGAATTGAGTTTGTGAACTCCCTCGTAGAGGAAGTGCCAACCGATGGCCAGGCGCAGCAGAATCAGGAAGACGATCGTCAGGAAGCCGAATTGTTTGGCCCGATTCATTATCGCTCTCAAAAGGCGAGGTTGAATATAACAGGTGCGGCGCCGTCCCCTTCGGGAAGCAACACGGCGCCGACTTCGGGGTGGGCGGCGCAATAGCGGCGGGCCGTCTCGACGCCGCCGACATAGAAGGCCGTCGAAAGGGCGTCGGCTTCGGCGCCGGTCGGGGCGACGACGCTGGCGCTGGCCATGCCTGCGGCCGGCCAGCCGGTGCGCGGGTCGAGGACGTGGCCGAGCTTTCGGCCGCTGTGTTCCAGGTACTGGAATGTGGCCGCGGAAGTTCCCAGGGAGCAATCGCGCAGCCACACCTCGGCCAAGCGCCGGCCGCTCTCCCATGGGTGGGAGATGCCGACGCGCCAGCCGCGGGGATCGTCGTTCGGACTTCCCCTAGCGTACACGCTGCTATGGCCGCCGTGCAACAAAACTGCGGAGATTTTTCCGGTCGCGGTGAGAAAATCGCCGACGCGATCCAGCGCGTAGCCCTTGCCGATCGACCCCAGGTTGATTTCTAGGCCGCGGCGGCGGTAGGCGACCGTCCGACGTTCCACATCCAGGTCCACCCAGTGCACTCCCACCCGTTCCAAGGCCGCCTCCCGTTCCGCGTCGGAAGGCACGCGCCGCGGTCCCCGGAAGAAGCCCCACGCCTTGATGAGGGCGCCGGCCGTCACGTCGAAGGCGCTTTCCGTCTCCGCCGTGATGCGGGCCGCCGTCTGCAAAAGTTCGAACAGACCGCGTTCCACTGGGACAGGCGCGTGGAAGGCCGTGCGATTCAAGCGGCAAACTTCGCTGTGTTCGCGGTAGACCGTGAGCTGATCTTCGAGTTGATCGAGCTGATCGAAGGCGGCCTGGCCGTGGGCGAGAGCGGCGTCGCTGTTGTAGGGGAGAATAATCTCAAAGTTGGTCGCCATGGCGCGGCGAGCGAGGCGGAGCAGGGCGGTTTCGCGCGACGGCTCGGCGGCGATAAGGCGATGCGGTTGGAGGAATTCGCGGCGGTTCATTGACAAAAGAGCACTTGCTGGCGCTGCGTGCTCGCGGGAATCATTCATTCCCATCGTGAATGAGCGGTTCCAGCTGCTTCGTATTGCGCTCGACCGCAAGCACGATGGTCCGTTCCTCGACGCCGTCCGGGGACGTAGCCACGGCGGGAATGATTTGACGCCCGTCCGGCAGGCTGAAGCGCATCGTAAAGGTGCCGTCGGGTCGCAGTTTCACCGGTTCGCCCTGCAAGGTCACGCGGGCGTTGGGTTCGGTGGCGCCGTAAACGATCAGTTCGGCGTCGAGCTGGAACCAGAATTGCCGTGTGCGTCCGAGCGGCATCAACCCGCCGGAGCCGAAGCTGGTGACGGCAGGGGAATGCAGCGGCCGGCGCAATCGCTCCTCGAACAGCTGCTTGAGTTCCAAGCTGCTGCCGACGCCGGACGGGTCGAAGCCGCCGGACATGGCATAAATGCGATCCGCTTTCTTGGCGTCAATGTCGGCCCAGTTTTCGTCGATCACGTCGCTGACGCCCGCCCGTGGCGTTGTGACGACGTTGGAGCGTGCCAGGACGTAAAACCGGCCGCTGCGGGAAAGGTAGCCGATGTCGATGCGGAACGATCGCGGCGGCGTGTTGACGTCAATATACCAGTTGTTGCAACCGCCGTGGATGTCGATATCGCGGACAGGGGTTTCCGACGTGTTCGTTGTGCCGCGGCCGCTCACGTCAAGGACGCGCAGGATGGGCTTGGCCTGGTGCCATTCCTGTCCGAGAGCGGCCTCGGCCCGCTGGATGGCATGGCGCGTCAACTCCCAGTAGCAATGCAGCCAGTAGGGGTCGCGCACCATGACGACGATGCGATCCTTGCCGTAACCGGCCGGCAGGTCTTTCGGCGCCTTGGCGGACAGGTCTTTGGTGGGCACGCCGACGTTGAACTTGCTGCGCTCAACGTCTTCCTCCGGCGTGGCGCCGGTGGAGGTGTCGCGGGCGGCGGCGGTCTGAACGGGATGAGCAGATCGACCGGAAGGCGACTTGGCGGTCTTGCCGACGCTCAGCTTCCGGGCGAGCACCTTAATCAATTCGTCCTTCCGCATGCCGTGCCAACCGGCGACATGATGACGGCGGGCGAGCTCGATGAGCCTTTGTTTGGTGCAGGCTTGCAACTGGTCGCGAGTCATGCGTGACAACTCCAGCGCCCGTCCGTCACGGACGCCTTGAAAGGTTCCCCGGTTTGTACGTCCTTGCAGGTGATCCAGACTCCCGGAGGTCCCTTCCAGGGAGGGATTGTCTTCGATCCGGCGCGGATGGACCGGAGGCCCGGAAGACGCCGGACTTATGGGAAGGCAGACACAAGGCAGGCCG
>DATKHW010000924.1:0-9079 GCA_035546275.1 Gemmataceae bacterium | reverse complement strand
CCCCAGCGCCAACAGCTGTGGCTGCGAGAACGAGTGCGGCTGCGCCCGCCACGGCTTCCGCCTTGGCGGCCTGTTCCATCGGGAACGCGGTTGCGAGTCCTGCGGCTGCGAGAGCGGCTGCGGCTGCCACTAAGAGCGTCGGACGAAAAGGCGTCTGGAACTGTGATTTTAGAGTTCCAGACGCCTTTTCGTCCGCGTTTGCATCGCGAACAAGGCGGCGGGACGACAACGCAAGTCGGCCCGCCGCCTTGTTCTGTTGATGGCCCCATACTCAGGGCGAGGACGCGGCGTTGCCCGCTGCACCATCCGCAGTGAAGTCGTAGATCAAGAACGTGCTGGTCCGCCCCACGGGTTTCTGCGTCGCCAGGAAGTGTTGGGCGACTCGCGCGCTGGGCGCCAGACCATACAGGCAGCCATAGGCCAACGTGGTGCTGACTGCCAGCCGTCGGCCCCGAAGGTACTGGCCCACCTCCTCGGGCTTGTCGAAGGACAGGCCGTGCAGCGCCAAGGCTCGGAGGGGAGCGCGGTCGATGCGAGGGTCGGAGCCAAAGTACCAAACATCCAGGCTGCCGTCGCCGCGGCGCCGCTGCCAGCGGGCCAATTCCTTCACGCCTTGCCCCCAGTCCCAGTTCGAGTCGCTCACCAGCCGATAGCCGTCCGTGGGGTCGCCCCACATCCGATTGACATAGGTGAGGCCGCTCGGCCAGACGGCCCAGCTGGCGACGCCGCACCACAAAACGGAAGCGACGCAGAAGCCGACGGCGATGCGAGCCGACGTTCCGGGCCGGAACGAGCGCACGGCGTTGACGGCAGCGGCGGACACGCCCACCACGGCCAGCGCGACCAGGGGCAGCATCAGCCGCACGCCGATCTGGACGTGGGCGTTCAGGCTAAACAGCAGCAGAACCAGGGCGCTCAGAGCGGCGGCGTTCCGCAGCGACCGCGGCCGCACGATGAGCAGAACCACCGGAGCGAACAACAACGGCTCACACAGCTTGATCGTCAGGACCAGCGGATAGTAATACCACACATATCGGGGATAGACCTGGCCCAGCACGTAGACGCCGTGGCCGAGCATGTTGTGCCGCACCTGGCGGACGATGCCTTCCCCGGCGTTGCTGAAGACCCGTGCATGTTCGAAGAACCACACCATGCATATTCCGAACGGCCCCGGCGGCAAGCTGCGCGCCCAGGCCAGGCCGGACGTCTGCGGCTGCCAGTCGCTGCCGCAATAGACGAACACCAGGCCCAGGCCGAGAAGGACGATTTGCACCAGATCGCCGCGGAACGTGCCGCGCGCCGGCCGGCGCCAGAGGGCGGTCCACAGGGCCTTGGCCGTGACCTTGGCGTCGCCGTCCCACACCGGCGCCAGGCGGCGCTCGGCTTCGATGACGATCATGCAGAGACCGGCGTAGGCCAGGCCGGACGCCTTGGCCAAAACGGCGGCGGCGAAGCAAACGGCCGGCACGCCGACGCGCCGCAGCCATCCGCCGTCGCGGCCGGCGCGGAAGTGATAGACGAGCACCAGAAGGCAAGCGGTGACGGCCGTATCCGTCAGGGCCAGGGACGCGTGCGCCAGGAAATTCGGCTCACACGCCAGATAGGCGACCGCCAGCCGTGCGGCCCACGGACCGCCGAAGGAACGGGCCAGCCGCCAGGCATAGAACAGCAGCACCCACCAAAACAGCAGAGCGGACGCCCGCGCCCAGGGCAGCAGGTGATCCAAATTCCCCACCGGGTCCAGACGAATTCCGTGGCAGCGCTCCCACAAATAAAGCGGCAACGTCTCCACGTCCATCGGCAGCGGCATCGCTCCCAGCGACATCAGTCCGGCAGTGCTGCCGGTCCGCCAGCGCTCCAGGCCGCGCTCCAGGTGCAGCGGTTCGTCGAAGGTGGCGCTGAGCTGCGAAGCGGCGGTGACGCACCAAACCGACGACAGCACGGCCCAGAAGAGGAACCAGGCCGCGTCGAACAGCCGGGAGGAACGCGGGACGGTTTGCAGAGGTTGCGGACCGTCGGTCATCTGGGCAGCCTCCTTGCTGCGGGGGACGGGCGGGACGGCGGGCGAAGCGCGGGCCACCATAGGCGAGGCGGAAGCAGCGCTGCAAGAGCAATTGGGATCGGCCGTTGGTCACAGTCCAGCCCGTGTTCAAGCACGGGCCTAGGAGCCGAAGCCCGGTGAACCGGGCTGCAACTGCCAGCCCCGTTCACGGGGCTTCAGCTTATAGACCCGCCGTTCACGGCGGGGCGAACTTGGTCACAGCGGCAGCTGCGGGACTACGGCAGTGAGGAACGCCTCGGTCAGCTGCGGGTCGAATTGCGTGCCGGCGCCGGCCCGGATCATTTCGACGGCTTTCGGCAGCGGCATGGCGGAGCGATAGGCGCGGGAAGTGGTGAGGGCGTCGAAGCAGTCGGGGATGGCGATGAGCCGGGCCAGGAGCGGGACGCAGCGGCCCGACAGCCCGTCGGGATAACCGGCGCCGTCGAGGCGTTCGTGATGGCCGCGGATGCCGGCCAGCACCTCGGGATTGCGGATGATCGGCGTCAGGATGCGTTCGCCGATGACCGGATGCTCCTTGACCAGGCCGTATTCCTCGTCGGTCAACCGGTCCGGTTTGTTCAGGACGGCCTCCGGCACGCCGACCTTGCCGATGTCGTGCAGCTTGGCGGCGAGGCTGAGCTGCTTCCGCTGCTGTCGTCCCAACCCGAGGGCGTCAGCCAGGCGCAGGGAGTAACAGCGCACGCGCAGGGAGTGGCCGGCTGTATAGGGGTCGCGCTCTTCCATCGTTCGCACCAGGCTGTCGATGGCGCTCAGGAAGGTGCGGCGGACGCGCGCGGTTTGACGGCGGACGTCCCGTTCCAGGCGATTGCGGTAAGCCTGGTTTTCCTGCTCCAGATGGTAGGTGCGGGCGGCGTGATCGAGAACGTGGCGGAACTCGTCGAGCTTGATCGGTTTGAAAAAGTAATGATGGGCGCCGGCCCGGCGGCACTCGTCGGCGGCGTCCTGGTCGCAGCCGGCCGTCAGCACGATGACGCCGATCTGCGGCCAGCGGCGGCGGATTTCGCGCACCAGCCACACGCCGCCGCGACCCGGCATGCGCAGATCGGTCACGACGATCGGCGTCAGGTTCTTTTCCAGCAGCTCCAGCGCCTGTTCCGCGTTGTTCGCCCCCTGACAACGGTAGTGCCAGGAGCGCGCAGCCCGGATGAGAACGTCCTGGGCCACAGGCTCGTCGTCCACGACGGTGACGGACATAGCCACGAAGTGCTCGTCCAGCATCATTACTGTCGGCCCCTGGATTTCGAGGTCGCACGGATGTCCGTCGGAAGGGTCGGTTCCGCCGACCCCGCAGCGAGATCGCCGTTCTTCCCCCCGCCGGACTCCGCTCCCGGCGGTTCGAGTGGGAAAGACGCCGCGGACGTTCCCGCGAACAAGCAGATAGTAATGTACCTAGCTTGCAAAGCAATCGCAAGCAAGAATGTTAAAATGGGAAGAGTTGCGGCGCAGGCCGCCCCAGCGCGACGGCGCCCCTCCAAGGGGAACGGCGGCGAGCGGGCACGGGAACGATCCCGGCGCGCGGTGTTATTCCTTGTTCTTCACCTTCTTGTCGGCGACGAGGATCTTGGCGTAGGCGAGGACGGCGGGCAGCGGGTCGTCCGGCTTCGCCTCGGGGATTCTGCTGGCGTCGTAGGACTGCGGATCGGGCTTGTCCGACATCTCGAAGTAAACGCCCTTGCCCTCCTTGGCCGGTTTGCAAAAGAGGAAGGTACGGTTGGCGTCCGTTCATTTTTTCCGATTTTCCCCAGACCGCAAGGCCGACACGCAGCGCGACAGGGGTGTGTCGGCCTTACCCTCATGGACGCCGCCCGGCTTCATCGGGCGCAGCCGATTTGCCGCCGCATGGACGCCGCTTTCCTAGCCGCGCGACAGGCGCGGGGCGCACGCCGTTGCGCCAAGCTTCACGGGTCTCCCTCCATCCGCTGTCCGTCAGACCGTCAGGCCGACACGCTGCGCGCCTGGGGTGTGTCGGCCTGACGCTCATCGACGCTGCTGGGCTTCGGCGGGCGCTGCCATTTTGCCGACCACTTTGGTGCGGTTTTCAGCGCCGCGGCACGCGCCCGCAGGGCCGGATTATACCATAGCGAAGAGGCGTCTGGGCAGTCGGATATGGACGCCATCGGTAGGAAATTCGGTGTCAGAAATTCGGTGTCAGATCTTCTTTTCCGTCTGGAAATTCGGTGTCTGGAAATTCGGTGTCAGATCTTCTTTTCCGTCTTGGCCTGTTCGTTCGGCGCCGGTTGACGCTTCGGAGGACGGCCCCGCCGCTTCGGCGTCGTCGCCAGGCCCAAGAGCTGCCCCATCCCCGCCGCCCACGCGTCGCTCCTATACGGACGGCCGCTCGTCACCGACCGCCGTAATGCCGCCAGTTCCCGTTCCGTCAGCAGCTCATGCACCCGGCGCCGCCAACGCGCCTGGCGCGCCGTCTCCGTCGCACCCAGTCCCGACCACACCGGCGCCTCCCGCAGCAGCGGGTCAGCCCGGCCCAGGCCGTGAGCCGCGTAACTCGTCCACGGGTACTCTTTCAAGTCCCCGACCATTCCGGCGCGCAGCGGATTGGCCTCGACGTAACGCAGGACCGTCAGCAAGTGGTCGTCGTCCTGGATCACCGGACTCTTGAAGCGGCCCTGCCAGACGTGTCCGACGCTGTGATGACGGCGGTGATAGCGCCAGGTGTGGGCCACGGTCAGCGATTGCAGGATGCGGCTGATGGATTGACCCGGCTCCGGCCGCAGGACCAGATGGAAATGGTTGCTCATCAGCGCGTAGCCGAACAGGGCAAAGGGGTAGCGCAATTGGGTCTGGGCCAGCGCGCGCAGGAACGCCCGGAAATCACCGTCGTCGGCGAAGACACGGTCGCGGTTGTTGCCTCGGTTGATGGCGTGGTAGACCAGGCCGTCCGCCACCGGTCGCAAGGGTCTGCCCATGCCGGGATGCTATCGCAGGCGCGGCGCCAACGCAAGGGAAAGATGATCTGACACCGGATTTCGGATTCCGGATTTCGGATTTCATGACACCGGATTTCACACCGGATTTCACGGATTCGGCGATTCGTCGGCGTGGGCGTCATCCGGGATACCTCAGGACGTGGACCGGGCAAGCTCGGCAGTGGATTTTGCTTGCCAGTCGCCCCGTCGCGCCGGAAAATCGCTGTCACCGCGGCGCCAGATCGCCGCCCATACCCTGACATCATTCATGGAGATGGCATGAGTTCCACCGACGCCCCCCGTCTGACCAACATCAAGATCGACGTGGAGATCGAACCGCCTGTCGCCACGGACGGGCCGTCCCACAGGTTCACCGCCTACCAGCTCCCCTACAATGTCCTGCCGGAAGCCCGGATTCACGTCGCGGCGACGGGCGAGGTGTTTTTGCCGGAGAGCAAATGGGAGGTGGGGTTGCTACAGAATGTTCATGCCTCGGTGTTCCAGGAACTTTACTCCAAGGACGGGAAAGTCCAATTCACCTCCACCACGCCCCTCCCCGACCACGACTCGCATTCGGCGGACATCTGGTTCGAGGCATCGGGGAGCGGCTTCGTCCGCGCAGAGGCGCCGGCCGGCGGAGGGCGTTTTCCCATTTCGCTCGAATTCTTCGATACGCCCGGCAACAGGAAGGGGCACCCGGGGATGCGGACGCATGGACAGGTTACGGAGCACCTGGAGAGCGTTTTCGTCGCGATGGAGTTCCGATGCGGCGTCGCCGCCCGGACGGGAAGCCAGGTGTTCCAGCTGGCGGTGACGAGGCCCTACGGTTATAAGTTCCGCCTGATCCTGCCGAGTGGTGGCGCCCCCATTTCCCTAAGCGACGTGAAGTGGCAACGGACCAGCGGCCCCCGGCCCGGACTCACGTTCGTGATGCGGCCCCCCTTCAACGAGTCCCAGCCGATGGAGAGGTCTTTGCGGACGACCGGCGAAGCCGCGAACATTGTTCTGAACAGATTCTTGGACTTCGCCGAAAGCACGTACGCGATCGGCGGCAACGTGGACAGCTCCCCCATCGTGCCGGGGGAGTAACACGCCAGCGAACCACGGAAGCGGATTCCTTCAACGCTCACGCGCACGGGACGACCCCTGGACCATGCCCCAGGATCGCATTACCGCCCCGCTGCCGCGTCCAGCCGCTCCCCGCCTTCGGGGGGTCGAACGCTGGACGGCGAGATGGTGGCCCAGGAACGAAATGTACAACGGGAATCCGCTTGCCCTCCGCCCCGCCGCGCCGGACAATCGCCGCCATGAACCGCACCGCACGCATCCTGCTGGACGTCGCCCTCTTGCCCATCGGCATGTTCGCGGCCGACGTCTGGCCGCTGGCTGGGCCTTATCGAAACTCATTTGTCATCCACAACCCCCACGTTGCTTAAGGATGTTAGAGGGCGAAAACAAAGAAAACAAAGGGGACGCATCTATTTCTCTTGACCGCCGACCGTGATTCGCGCCACGACATGGTTGTCGAACATGGCCAAGGGCAAATAGTAATGTACCTACGCTAGCAAAGCGATCGCAAGCAGGAATGTTAAAATGCAAAGAGTTGCGGCGAAACAGCCGCCGTTGCATCATGCCGCCGACCGCGGCGCCGTGGTCGGCAGACGCACGGCCGACTGCAGCGCCTGGAACGCATCCAGCAGGCCGTCGATCGACTCCCGCCGATGGTTGGCGTTGACCTGGATGCGCAGGACGCCGCCGTGGTAGGGAACCGCCGGGAACGTCACCGATTGGACGTAAAAACCCTTCTCGAAGAGGAATTGACCCGCATTCAGCGTGTCCTCCTCGTCGCCGGCCAAGACGGAGAGGATGGGCGTCACGCCGCCGCTGACGACCAGGCCCAGCGCTTTCAGGCCGCCGGTCAGGTGCGCGACGTTGCGGTCCAGCCGGCCGCGCAGCAGGTCGTACTCGTCGGACGCCAGGATGTCGCAGACCACGCAGACGGCTTCCAGGTACGGCGGCACGACGGGGCCGCCGAAGATGTAGGTGTTCGAGCGCATCTTGAGCAGGCGCTTGAATTCGTGGGAGCAGCCGATAAAGGCGCCGGCGCAGGAAAAGCCCTTGGACAGCGAACCGACCACCAGCGCGTTGTCGTAGTCGCCCAGGGCGTCCAGCACGGTGCCGCGGCCCTGCCGGCCGATGACGCCGGTGGCATGGGCGTCGTCCACGTACAGCACGGCCCGCCGGGCCAGCGCCACGGCGTTCAGCTCGGCCAAGGGCGGCAGCTCGCCGGTCATGCTGTATACGCCGTCGATGGCGACGACCGCCACGCGGTAGTCGCCGGCCTCGTCGAGGGCCTTTCGCAGACCGGCCGGGTCGCAGTGGGCGAAAGAAACGACGCGGACGCCGTTGGCCTTGGCGATTTTGGCCCCTTCCTGGATCGAATTATGTGACTGTTCATCGACGACGAGCAAGTCCTGCCGGCCGACCAGGCCGGGGACGGCGCCGAGGTTGGCCAGCGTCACCGACGGGTAAATGAGCGTCGTTTCCACGCCGAGCCAGGCGGCCAGCTTGTCCTCGGCGACGGCGTTGGCCCGAACGCTGCTGAAGGCCCGCGAGGCGCCGTTGTGGGCGCCCCACGCCTTGACGCCTTGGCGAATCGCCTCTTGAACGCGCGGGTCCTGATCCAGGCCGAGAAAGCTGTCCGAGCCGAAGTTGACGACGGTGCGTCCTTCCACTTCCATGACGCGGTCCGGCCCGAGACGATCCACGACGAGGTCCTTGAGATGGTTGCGGCTGCTGGGAAACAGCTTTTGGAAGTGGTCAAGAAAGCGGACCAACCCATTCTGCCGCAACGCGCTCGCCAGGAGCTGCATCGGGGAATCGCTCATACCGGACCTTCTCTCGAACCGGAAACGGTGCGACGATCGCATTATCTCACGCTCGTCGGACACGGAAGTTGCGACATGAAACCAAAAACGCGCGCGGCGGGCAATCGCAATCGGCTATAATGCCATCGGCCCCGCGCCGCCTTGATGGGCCTGATAACGGCGCAAGAAAGGATGAGTCACGGCAAATTGCGTCAGGCGATCGCGCTCGAAGCCGCCCGCCTAATGTACGAACGCGTCGAAACGGAGTACTTCACCGCGAAACGCAAGGCGGCCAAACGGTTGTGCCGCCAGTGGGTCAAACCGGAAGACCTCCCCTCCAACGCCGAAATCCGCGAACAAATCCAGGTCTTCGCCCGCATCCACGAGGGCGATCGCCGCACCGAAAATCTGCGCGACATGCGCCTGGAAGCCTTGCGCATCATGCGCCTCTTGCGCCCATTCAAGCCGCGACTGATCGGCAGCGTGATGACCGGCCACGTCCGCAAAGGCTCCGACATCGACGTGCACGTCTTCAGCGACAGCCCCGCCCTGGTCTGCGATTTGTTGCAGCAGGAGGGCTTTCAGTACGACGTGGAGCGCAAGCAGGTGGTCAAGCACGGCGAGAGCCGGGTCTTCACGCACATCCACGTCTTCGACCGCTTCAATTTCGAGCTGACGGTCTACGCGGAGGACAAGGCCCATTACGTCTTCAAAAGCTCCATCACCGGCAAGGCGATCGAGCGGGCGTCGATCTGCGAGCTGGAGGAGCTGCTGGCCGCGGAGTATCCCGACCTGGACCTCGACGGCGAGCTGGAGTCGGCCGGCGCCGAAACCGATGATCCGTATCCCGTATATCGGATGCTGCTGCTGCCGTTGGAAAAGGTGCAGGGGTCGCCGGTCTACCATCCGGAAGGCGACGTGCTGTACCATTCCTTGCAGGTGTTCGAGCAAGCGCGGGACCGCCGGCCCTACGACGAGGAGTTTCTGCTGGCGGCGCTGCTGCACGACGTGGGCAAGGGGCTGGACCGTTCGCGCCACGTGGAGGCGGCGCTGGAAGTGCTGGACGGCCTCATCACCGACCGGACGCGCTTCCTGATTGCGCATCACATGGACGCCCACGCTTACCGGGCCGGGACGCTGGGAGCGCGGGCGCGGCGGGAATTGGAATCGTCGCCGGACTTTGAAGATCTGTTGCTGCTGCGCGAGTGCGACGACGCCGGCCGTGT
>DATKHW010000923.1:0-23240 GCA_035546275.1 Gemmataceae bacterium | reverse complement strand
CTGACCGCGGCGAACATTCTGCCCAAGTTCTTTCCGCTGCTGATGACCGCCGCCGGCACGGTGCAGCCGGCGCGCGTCTTCGTCATCGGCGCCGGCGTCGCGGGCCTTCAAGCGATCGGCACGGCCAGGCGCCTCGGCGCCGTCGTGGAGGCCTACGACACGCGCCCCGTCGTCAAGGAGCAAGTGGAGAGTCTGGGCGCCAAATTCGTGGAGTTCGGCCTGGAGACGAAAAACGCGCAGGCCGCGACCGGCTACGCCAAGGCCCAGTCGGAGGAGTTCTACCAACGGCAGCAGGCGCTCATGGCCCGCAGCGTGGCCGCCGCGGACGTGGTCGTCACGACCGCCCTCGTGCCGGGCAAGCGCGCCCCGGTCTTGATCACGGAGGAGATGGTCCGCGGCATGAGGCCGGGATCGGTCATCGTCGATCTGGCGGCCGAGCAGGGGGGCAACTGCGCCCTGACCGAGCCTGGCCGCGACGTGGTGAAGCACAGCGTCGTCGTCAGCGGCCCGGTGAACCTCCCCAGCACGGTGCCGTTCCACGCGAGCCAGATGTACGCCCGCACGGTGGTCAATTACCTCTTGCACCTCGTCAAAGAGGGCCGGATCAATCTGGACCTGAACGACGAGCTGACGCGCGGGCCTCTCGTGACGCACCAGGGGGAACTCGTCCACGAGGCGGTAAAGCAAGCCGCCCGAGCGTGAGGAACGAAAGGAATTGCCATGACGCCGACCCCATTAGAAGTTGGCCTCTACATCTTCCTCCTCGCCGCCTTCCTCGGCAATTACATCATCGCGCGCGTGCCGCCGTTGCTGCACACGCCGCTGATGTCCGCCACCAACGCCATCTCCGGCATCTCGCTGATCGGCTCCCTGGTGGTCGTCGGCGAGATGCACGATTGGACGAGCATCCTTCTCGGCTTCATCGCCGTCGGCTGTTCCTCCACGAACGTCGTCGGCGGCTTCCTCATCACCGACCGCATGCTCGCCATGTTCAAGAGTGAACGCGACGCGAAGGCGGCGTGGTGGATGTCGGAGCGGGCGTTCGTGGGCGCCGGCATCGCCCTCCTGACGGCCGGCACGGCCGTCTTCGGTTGGGGGGTGCAAACGCATACGATCGATCCGGACGAGGTGCTGCGCTACCTCTACATCGTCTCGGCTGTGCTGTTCATCACCGGCATGAAGGGGCTAAGCTCGCCGAAGTGGGCGCGACGGGGCATGTTCCTGGCCGAGTTCGGCATGGCCGTGGCCGTCATCGGCACGCTCTTCGACCCGCGCATCCAGCCGCTGGGCTTCGTCTGGATCGGCGTCGGCGTGCTGATCGGCTCGGTCGTGGGCGGTTCAATGGGCCTGCGCATCCCGATGACGGCCGTGCCGCAGCGGACGGCCCTGTCGCACTCGCTCGGCGCCCTGGCGGCCGCCCTGATCGGCGTGGCCCATTACGTCCGCTATTCGGCCAGCCTCGGCGGCGTGGAGATGACGCCGCTCGGCTTCGAGGTCATCATCGGCGGCCTGACGTTCACAGGCAGCCTCATGGCGGCGGCCAAGCTCCAGGGGCTATTGCCGGGCGCCCCCATCACGTACAAGGGACAAAATATCTCCAATATCGCGCTGCTGGCCGTCATGGTCCTCGGCTTCGTCTTCCTGATCGCTGCGCCCTCCACCATGCCGCTGTTCTTTGTGATCGTCGTCCTGGCCCTGGCGTTCGGGTTCCTCCTGGTCCTCCCCATCGGGGCGGCGGACATGCCGGTGGTAATCGCTCTGCTGAACTCCTACGCGGGGCTGGCCGACGCCGCCATGGGTTTTGTGCTCATGAACAAGATCCAGATCATCACCGGCTCGCTCGACGGCTCTTCGGGTTTCATCCTGTCGCTGCTGATGTGCCGGGCCATGAACCGCTCGGCCATGAACGTGCTGTTCGGGGCGTTCGGCAAGGTCCAGCCAACGGAGAGTGGGCCGGCGGCGGAGGCGAAAGGGACGGTGCGCAGCATCACGCCCGAGGAACTGGCTGTCCTCTTCGACGGGGCCCGCTCCGTGATTGTGGTCCCGGGTTACGGCATGGCGGTGGCGCAGGCCCAGTACGCCGTCAGCGACCTGGCCAAGGCCCTTATCAAGCGCGGCGCCGACGTCAAGTACGCCATCCACCCGGTGGCCGGACGGATGCCGGGGCACATGAACGTGCTCCTGGCCGAGGCCAACGTACCGTACGACCAGCTGTACGAGATGGAGCAGATCAATCCCTACTTCGGCGAGGCGGACATCGCTCTGGTGGTTGGGGCCAACGACGTGACCAACCCCGCCGCCCGGACCAACAAGTCCAGCCCGCTCTACGGGATGCCGATCCTGGAAGTGGACCGGGCCAGGTCGATCATCGTCCTGAAGCGCAGCATGCGCCCCGGTTTCGCCGGCGTGGACAACGACCTGTACTACAACCCGAAATGCATGATGCTTTTCGGGGACGCGAAAGAGAGCCTTAACAAACTCTTCGCGGCGCTGAAGGGGTAGGCGCCCGCGTCCGCTCAATATTCCCCAATCAGCATCGCATGAATCTCCAGAGGCGGCAGCGCGACGATCACGTCGCCGCCGTCGCGCCGCGGTTCGATCCGCAGGCCGCCCGGTTCGACGCGGAACGACTTCGGCACGTCCTTGCGAAAGCGCACCTCGATGCCGCCGATCGGCACGGTTTCCTCGCGCAGCGGCACGTCCGACGCCGGCAGGCCGTGGTTCGCCGTCGTGTTGACGCCGTTGAACACGTGGACGACCAGCCGCCGGGCGTCGCCGTCTTTTTGCATCCAGTACGTCGCCTGCACGCACATCGGCGCCGCGACCGCGATCGGCGCCGGCGCGGAAGCCGCCCATTCCAGCGCTCGCGCCAGCAGCCGCCGCTGATAGGGATAGGCGTAGGACCAGAGGGCCGCATCCAGCGCCGCCGCGAAATAGGCCACGCGGCCTTCGCCGAACTGGCGCAGCACCGCCGCCGGCAGCGCGGCGCCGGTCGATCCTTCCGGCTGCATCCGCACCGCGACTTCCTCCGCCTGCTTCGGCTCGCTGACGGCGACGAGCGGCCCGCGGAAGTGGACGCTGCGGCGCGGGACCAGTCGGCTCAGTCGCTCGTCGCGCACCAGCGGATGGTCGGTCCACGTCAGGGCGGCGACGCCGGCCCGCTGTTTCCAGTAGCTTTCGTCGAGCGCGACGGCGAAATTGGCGTCCAGCATCGGCCGTTTCAGCGGGGCTTGCCGCCGACCCTGGTACGCGACGCCGAACAGGTCGGCCAGGGCGAAATCGCCGCGCGGCCGGCCCAATTCATCGCACAGCGACGTCTCGCCGGTCGCTACGAGGCCGCCGCCCTTCCGCACGTATTGCCGCACCGCTTCCGCCTGGGCCGCCGACAGCGCCGCCGCGTTCGGCAGCAGCAGCACCGCATAGCGCGACAGCGTCTCGGCGTCGAGGTCCCAGTCGTTGAGCAGCGTCAGCGGCAGATGCTCCTCCGTGGCCGCCCGGAAGGCGCCGACGACGTGCGGAATCCACCGATCGGCAATGTCCTTGTACGCATAGAATTGCCGCGTCTGCTCGCTGACGAGCAGGGCGGCCCACGGCAGCGGCGTCAGCCCCTTGAGGCCGATTTCCCGCTTTTGCACCTCGCGGAAGTCGTCGGCGACGCCGTCCTCATGGCCGGCCCAACTGAACGACAGCGCCAGCGCCCCGCCGTAAGTCAGCGACAGCAGCACGCGCGTCCGCCGTTCATGGGCCGGGAAACTGTCTGTGCCATACGGATTGCCGCGCGACATCAGGTACGGCTCGGAGGCGCACGGCCGGCCGCCGGTCGTCGCTTTCAGGTAGGCGGCGCCGAATGCCGGCGCCAGGCTGGCGCCCTGGTTCGTCTCGTCCAGCCACCACTCCTGCATCGGCAGATCGAACAAGCGGTTCAAGCGGGTCGGCATGGCCCGCGGCGAATAGAGGAAATGGCCATAGCGCCCCGCGTTCACCGTCCACGAGGTCAGCACCGCATCGGCGTTCGCCTTCTTGATCGCCTGCTGCATCCGGCGGTAATGGTCCTCCAGCCGTTCGCCGCGCCATACCAGATATTCGCGGTAAGCAACGTCGTCCAAATCGACCTTGGCCGGCAGCGCGCGTTTGCGGTCGCGCTGGTAGGCGGCCTTGCAGGCGGGACAGAAACAAAGCGGAGGGTGATAGTTGCCGTCGAAGGAGAAGCCGTCGAGCTGGTAGTCGGCGATCAGCTCAGCGCAAACGTCGATCAGGTAATCGCCCCACGGGCCGTTGTTGCAGCAGACGCGCGTGCCGAGATTGTTTTCGTCCGGCGCCTGTTTCTCGGCCGCGTCGGAATCGTCGGGATGGATGCGCCATTCGGGATGCTGTTTCACCAGCGCCACGGGCGGAAACGGCGGCAGGCCGAGACAGACGCGGACGCCGAAGCGGCGGCAATCGGCGACGAGGTCGCGCAGTCGGCCGGCGTCGCCGTCGGACAGGCCGCCGCCGTCGCGGTGCAGCGGAAAATAGGGCCAGACGACGTTGGTATGCACCACTTGGGCGCCGGCCTTGGCGGCCCGGCCGACGTCGCCAGGCGTCACGAAGGCCATGCGCGTGACGCCCTGCACCCAGTCGGGAATCAGCACCGGCTCGAGCGGCGCGGCCGGCTCCTCCGCGGCCGTGCAGGATGAGCCGCCGGCAAAAGCGATCGCGGCCAGGGCGCCAGTTTGGGCCAGGAATTCGCGGCGCGTGGCCGAAAGCGCATCGCCGAGGTCGTGCGTCACCGAGCTTCTCCTGCCGGGGGCGGTTCCGGGCGTCCCCGGCAGCATACGCGGAGAAGCGACGCCTGGAAAGGAAAAGGGCCGGATCGGCTCCGGCCCTTCTCTCATCCGGCGTCAGTGGCGATGGCCGCGGCCGTGGCCGCCGTGCCCGCCTTCGTGCCGGTCGTGGTAATCCCCATGCCGGCCGTGATATTCGCCGTGCCAGCCCTGGTAGCCGCCGTGCCAGTAGGTTCCGCCCCAGTAGTAAGAGGGATTGGGCGTGTAGTAATAGTCGTAGTAGTAGGGCGTGGTGTAAACGTAGCCGGGCGTGGAGTAGTAGGACGGCCCAACGTAGTCGTACGCCGGCGTGGAATAGACCGGGTAGTCGCCGCGGATCGTGTGGACGGCCTCGCTCAGCCAGCTGGCATGAGCCGGGGCGGGCATCCATCCGAGTCCCACGGCCGACGCCAGGACGACGGGCAGCAGGAACCGTTTCATGATGCGCACTCCTCTGTTGAGCCGGAGTGGGCGAGCCTCCGGCCGCCTCTTGTTGCTCTTCCATAATCTTAATGCAGGAGGCGTTCCAACTTGCGCGGCCGGGCGGCGCCGACGGCTGGACGGGGTCGCCCTGTTTTTGGTCCAATTCAGGGAACCGGAACCGCCTCGCGCCCCAGTATCTCTATAGACGGGCGCCCGGAGAAGGAGGGCGGCGATTGGCAGGCGAAACGCTGGGCGAAGTGATTCGGCGGCTCGGCCGGTGCGGCGGTTTGCAGGGCGACCTGGCCCAGACCGACGCCCAGCTGCTGGATCGTTTCGCGCGCCGGCGCGACGAGCCGGCTTTCGCGGCCCTGGTGGCGCGCCACGGCCCCATGATCCTCGGCCTGTGCCGCCGGCTCCTGTCCGATCCGCGCGATGCGGAGGACGCCTTCCAGGCCGTCTTCCTGATCCTCGCCCGCAAGGCGGGCGCGATCCAACGGCGAACCCTCCTCGGTCCGTGGCTGTACGGCGTAGCATGGCGCGTGGCCCTGCCGCTTCGGGGTCAAACGGCCCGGCGGCGCCAGCGCGAACAGGGCGGCGTCGATCTCGACGCTTTGCCGGCCGACCACGCGGCCTGGTCGGACGCGCGCCAGGTCGTTCAGGAAGAAGTGCAACGTTTGCCGGATGTATATCGCAGCGCCGTGATCCTGTGCTGCCTGGAAGGCAAGACGAACGAGGAGGCGGCGCGGCTGCTGCGGCGCCCGGTCGGCACAGTCAAGAGTCGGCTGACGCGGGCGCGGGAGTTGTTGCGGTCGCGCCTGACGCGGCGCGGCATGACGGCGTCGGTCGGCAGCGTCGGGGCGACCCTGGCGGTGGGAACGGCGCCGGCCTCGGCGGCGCTGGGGGACGCGACGGTGCGGGCGGCGTCGCTGTTCGCGGCCGGGACGGCGGCGGCGGCGCGGGCGGTTACTCTGGCGCAGGGGGCCTTGCGAACCATGATGCTGAAGAAAGTGACATTCGCGGCGGCGTTTGCCCTGGCCGCGGCTCTGTTGGGCGGCGGCGCCCTGGCCTATCACGCATTCGCAGCTGCGCCGCCTGATGGCAAAGCGGCGCGGGCGGCGGAGGCGCCGAAGAGCGACGCGCCAAAGGCCGAAGCGCCGAAGGATGACGCCGCGGCCATTCAAGGCGTCTGGCGAATCACAGCCGTCGAAATCGACGGCAAAGAACAGCACGACGAGGACGCCCGCTGGTTCAAGAAGCAAACTTGGGAGATCGGGGCCGATAGGATCGGCGTGAAGCTGGATCCGGAATTCGGCAATATCATCGTTTTCTCCACTTACACCATCTATCCGACCCGTTCACCGAAAGGGATGGACATCACGCCGGTCGAGGAGACGATGGACGGGACGAAAGTGAAAAGCGTGACGGAGCGGGCGATCTACTCGCTCGAAGGCGACGTGCTGAAGCTGTGCCGGCCCCTCGCGGCAGACGGCGAACGACCGAAGCAGTTGGTGAGCAAGGAAGGCGACCGGACGCGGCTCCTGATCCTCCGTCGCGTGAAACCGGGCGAGGACAAACCCAAGGAAGACAAGCCGGCGGACGCGCCGAAGGACGATTTGCAGGCGCTCCAGGGCGCCTGGCGGCTGGTTTCCGACGAGGTGGGGGGCAAGGAGGCCATGGAAAAGCCGGCGGAAGAGGAGTGGGTCGTCCGGGATCGCATGCTCACCATGCGGCCCAAGGACCCGAATCAAGTTCCTCATACAGAAACGTTCGTGCTCCGCCCTGATAAAACTCCGAAGCAGATCGATATCGATCCCTACCCGGTCGGCCTGTTCCGGGAGAGCGATCTTGTAAAGGGGATCTACACCCTCGACGGCGACGTGTGGAAGCTGTGCTTGCCGGGGGCGACCACTCTGGTAAATCCGCCGGCCGAGGCGAAGGAGCGGCCCAAGGAGATGGCGACCAAGCCGGGCGGCTACACCCATATCTGCACGTTCCAGCGCATCAAGCCCGAGCCGGAGAAGCCCAAGGAGGATAAGCCGACGGACGACAAGCAGGCGCTGGAGGGAACGTGGCAGGTGGTTTCGGTCGAGGAAGGCGGCAAGGAGGCGACGGGCGGCCGCGCCGACCAGGAAAGAAAAGCAGAGTGGGTGGTCAAGGGCCACTGGATCGGTTTGCAGTCGAAAGACCCCAACTTCGTGGCCCTGGATGAAGTCTTCGCGGTGCGTCCCGACAAGAATCCAAAAGAGATCGACATCAATCCGTACCCCGTCGGGGTCTTCCTGGCGAGCGACGTCGACAAGGGCGTCTACACGCTGGACGGCGACGTGTGGAAGGTGTGCTTGGCCAAGTGGCCGATGGACCCGGACGACCCGCCGCGGCCGAAGGAGATGGCGACGAAGGAGGGCGCCAGGACGGTGCTGATCACCCTGAAGCGCGTGAAGCCCGACGAGGACAAGCCGAAGGACGACAAACCGCCGCAGGCGAAGACCCCCGACGGCGCCCACTACGACATCATCGCCGACGCGATGCAGCCGGCCGGCTCGCCGGTGCTGCTGAAGCTCGTCCTGACCAACAAGGGGAAGGAACCGCTCACGTTCTGGGTCGGCGGGCCCGCCGACTATCCCCCCATCAACATCCCGGCCCGCGTTACCGACGCCGCGGGCAAGACCCGTGAAATGCAGCTGTCGAACGGCCAGGCGCTGGGCGGCTCCGGACTCGTCAAATCGCTCGGGCCGGGCGACTCCGTGACGATCCCGGCGGCGATGGCCCCGCTGCCGGCCGGCGATTACCGCATCGAGGTCGGCGACGGGTCCGCGAAGATTGCCGTCAAGGACGATCCGGAAATGCTGAAGAAGCGCGAGGACGACCTGCTGACGCGAATCCACAACGGCGAGCCGTTCGCCCAGCACGCCGCCGCCGCGTTTCTTACACCGTCGCTCCGCGAAAGGCTATTGAAGGACTTGTCCGTGACGGATTCCGACGTCGCCTGGCAAGCCATTCAGGCGTTGGGAGGCGATGAGAATTGGCCAGCGGACGCCGTGCCGTTGCTGGCTCAGGGCATGGAAAAGCAACTGGCCCTAGAAGAGTCGCAGCACAAACGGAAGACTCCCGTATTGATTTTCATGGCTGAAAGGGCCGGGTTGATCGGGACGGACGAGGCGCTGGATGCCGTACTGAAGTTGACCCATAGCGAAATGGGCAAAGGGCCGGGCGTCGAGGCTTTGGGCATGTTCAAGCAGGAGCGCGCCGTCAGGGAACTCCACAGCTATCTGAAAAGCCCCGACAAGGATCTGCGATATATAGCGGCTTTGACCCTGGCCAAGCGCCACGACCCAACGGCGGTGGAGACGCTACTGGCCGTTATCGCAGATGGAACAGGCACTGAGCGCGAGTTTGCTTGCCGCGCCCTGGTGAACTATCCCGACGATCCGCGCGCCGAGCAGGCAATGATAAGCCTCTTGAACGACATCCACGCGGCGGATGAGGCCAGGCAAGACCTGAAAGAGCTGCGGGCGGCCAAAAAGAAGTGATGCTCTCCGTTCACCCGCCCGGCGTCAGGCTGAAGCTGTCGAAATGCGGCAGGAACGGCGCCTGCGACGTCGAGATGGCGGCCACGCCGATCTTGAGATTCGGCGACATTTTCGCGTCGAATGGTTGCAGATTGGTCCATGAAACGCCGTCCTGGCTCACCGACGCCAGGAGACGGTCGCCCTTTCGTTGCAGCCGCAAAGAGAGCGCCCTGTCTGCCTGGGGCGTGAAGCTGGGCCATTGGCTGATCGGCGGCCGTCCGTCCATGCGAAGCTCCCAGACCACCGCGTTTTGGACCTGTCCGTTTTTGTTCATCGCCGCGCGTTCCAGGCGGGCGTAGGTCCGGTCGCCGTCCATCACGAGCAATCCGGCGCCCAGGAAGGGCACGGTGGGCGGAGCCGTGGAAATCGCGCTGGGCAGGAAAGGGCCGCTCACGCTCGTTTGGGCCGTGAAGTCGCCCTGGGCGTCGCGCAGCAGACGCGGCGCGTTCATGACGTTCCGTTCCACGGCCAGGTCGTGGTACTTGCCGGGGACCTGCATCGTCATGCCGCTCATATCGCGGAGAAACACGCAATCGCCGTCGGGGTCCACGGGCTTGTCCCAGCCGTTGGCGAACGGCCCGCCGACCATGCTGGCCACGTTGCAGCCCGCGACGGCGAGGCTGGAGATTGCGACGGCCCCAATCAGAACACGTATGATCTTGTTCATTTGTCGATCCATGAAGAAGCAGCTCTTCTTTGCGTTCTTTGCGGCTTTGCGTGAGATCACGCTTGCTTCTTCCGATACCGCCGCGGCTTGGGTTTCTGCTGCGGCGTGGCCGTCGGCTGGCCCCGGAGCTGGGCGATGCGGTCGCGCAGCTCCGCCGCTCGCTCGAATTGCAGGTTCGCCGCCGCCGCCAGCATCTCGCCGTGCAATTCCTCCAGGTACTCCTCCGTCACATAGTCGTCGCCCTTGACGCCGGCCGCCTCCGCCGCCATCTTGTGGGCCGCGATCTCGTCCTCGATGCCCATGCTGATCGCCGTCCGCACCGTCTCCGGCGTGATGTTGTGTTCCGCGTTGTACCGCATCTGCAATTCGCGCCGACGGGCCGTCTCCTCGACCGCCCGCTGCATCGAATCCGTCACGCGGTCGGCGTAGAGGATCACTTCGGCGTTGACGTTGCGGGCCGCCCGACCGATCGTCTGGATCAGCGACGTTCCCGATCGCAAAAATCCTTCCTTGTCGGCGTCGAGGATCGCCACCAGCGACACCTCCGGCAAGTCAAGGCCCTCGCGCAAGAGGTTCACGCCGACCAGCACGTCGAACGCCCCCTCGCGCAGCTCCCGCAGCACCTGCACCCGTTCGATAGCGTTCAGCTCCGAGTGCAGCCACTTGCCGCGCAGCCCCGCCTCGCGGAAGTAATTGCTCAAATCCTCCGCCAGCCGCTTGGTCAGCGTCGTGACCAGCACGCGCTCCTTGACGGCCGCCCGCTTCTTGATTTCTTCGACCAGATCGGGCACCTGGCCGCGCGCCGGCTTGATGTGGACCAGCGGATCGACCAGCCCCGTCGGCCGAATCACCTGTTCGACCACTTCGCCGCCGCACCGCTCCAGCTCGTACGGCCCCGGCGTGGCCGACATGAACAGCACCGTCTTGACGCGCTTCTCCCACTCATCGAATCGGAATGGGCGGTTGTCCAGGGCGCTGGGCAGCCGGAAGCCGTGTTCGACCAGCGTGAGCTTCCGGCTGTGGTCGCCGGCGAACATGCCGCGGAGCTGCGGCAGGGTGACGTGCGACTCGTCCACGATCATGAGGAAGTCTTCGGGGAAGAAGTCGATGAGCGTGTACGGCGGCTCGCCGGCCTTGCGGCCGCTGAACCAGCGGGCGTAGTTCTCGATGCCCGGACAGTGGCCGACCTCCAGCAGCATCTCCATGTCGAAGCGCGTCCGCGCCGCCAGCCGCTGCGCCTCCAGCAGCTTGCCCTCCTGGCGGAACAATTCGAGCCGCTCTTCCAACTCCTTGCCGATCCCCTCGACGGCCTCCTTGATGCGCTCTTCCGGCGTGACGAAGTGCTTGGCGGGATAGACGTACAGCTCGTCGAGCTGCCGCAGCGTTTCGCCGGTGGTCGGGTTGATGATCGCCAGGCCGTCCACCTCGTCGCCGAACAGCTCGATCCGCAGGGCGAATTCCTCCGACGCCGGCCAGACCTCGATCACGTCGCCGCGGACGCGGAACTTGCCGCGGGTGAAGGCGACGTCGTTCCGCTCATATTGAATGTCCACGAGGCGCAGCAGCAGTTCGTCGCGGTTGATGACCTGGCCTTTCGGCAGGTAGATCATCATGCGCTTGTAGTCGCTGGGCGAGCCGAGGCCGTAGATGCAGGAGACGCTGGCGACGATGATCACGTCCTGCCGGCTGACCAGGGCGGCGGTGGCGGCAAGGCGGAGGCGGTCGATGTTCTCGTTGATCTGGGCGTCTTTTTCGATGTAGATGTCGCGCTGCGGGATGTAGGCTTCGGGTTGGTAGTAGTCGTAGTAGCTGATGAAGTAGTGGACGGCGTTGCGCGGGAAGAAGCCGCGGAACTCCTTGTAGAGCTGGGCGGCCAGCGTCTTGTTGTGGGCCAGGACCAACGTCGGCTTGCCGAGCTGAGCGATGACGTTGCTGGCCGTGAAGGTCTTGCCGGTTCCGGTGGCGCCGAGAAGCGTCTGGAGGGGCCGGCCGTCGCGGTAGCCCTCGACGAGCTGGGCGACGGCTTTCGGCTGATCGCCGGCGGGCTGGAACTTGCTGACGAGCTGGAAATTGGCGGCCTTCTCAACGGCATTCGGCATCACGGACCTCCGATGCTCGACGGCGATCCCACGCGAGCGTGTTGCAAGTATGGGGATTCACCCAGGTTCGATTGTAGCAGGGGGCGATCCGGGTAGTCAGGTTGGTAGCGGAAGGGCGGCGCCGGCTGGGAGTTGAGGCGGCCTGCGGTTACAATGGGCGCGAGCCGGCTGGAGATCCGGCTGCTCGGCAAAATGGTTCGGGCGATCCTGGTCTGGAACAGCTGCGGCATACGGATCTCGTGTCATGACGCCCCATCCGGATTCGGACCGCATTCGAAGGGCCATGCAGCGATGCCTGGCGTCGGCCGGCGCGTGGTCCGGCGACATTTACCGCTTTTCAGCTCCCAAGTGGTCCACCGCAGCCGAATTGCTGACCGGGGTCGGGGCTCTGAAGGCCGGTGGGCGCTGGCATCCCATCGGTCTGTTCCGGGCCGTCTACGCGAGCCTGGACCCCTTGACCGCATTTCATGAGTCGCTGGCCCATTGCAAGCGTTACGGGCTGTCGCTTCGGACGGCCATGCCCAAAACCGTGAACGCTGTGGCCGCGCAGCTCCACCACGTCCTGGACCTGACGGACGGCCGTCTCCGGCAGCGCTTGATGCTGTCCGAACGGCGGATTTTGCAAGAGCAGTGGTGGTTGCGGGCGGCGACGGGCCAGGAGGCGCTGACGCAGGCGGTCGGCCGAATCGCGTGGGAACTCGGCCTGGAGGGGCTTGTCGTGCCCTCGGCGGCCCACGCGGGAGGCAAGGGACTCGTCTACTTCCCCGACCACAAGCGCCCGCATAGCGTCCTGACCATTATCAACCCCGGCGATCTGCCTGCTCATGTGCCCTGAACAGGCAAATTTGCGAGCAAGATTTCTTGATCTTTCTGGAGGCCGCGTTACGATGTAAAGGGGAAGTGCAAGGCCGCCCAACATGAAGGAGGGGTGCCATGACAAGCGCGACAAAGACAACGGAGGGGCGCCAGACTCGCCCGTCGCCGGGCCGTCAACGGACGGCGCGGCGGAGCAAGAGGCACACTCCGCCGCTGCGCACCGACTTTGGGTTGACGCGCAAGACCCTGGCGCGAATGACCGGGCTGTCGGAAAGGACGCTGACGACCTGGGAGGCCGGAGGCGGCGTCAACGAAGTCGGCCGCCGGGCCATTGTAACTGTGGAGAGGCTTCTGCGGGCCTTGACGGAGGTCGTCCGCAAGGAGGCCGTCGCCGAGTGGTTGGAGCAGCCGAACGAGGGTTTCGGCGATCTCAAGCCGCTGGAAGTGGTGGAACGGGGAGAGGCCGACCGGCTGTGGCGGATGATCTATTTCGTCGGCGCGGGCACGGCCAGCTAATTCGGCATGGGGACATCGGCGGCACGGAAGCGTGAAGCGCTGCGAAATCGAACTGACACTGATTTCTCTGTGCGAACTGACACTGATTTCTCTGTGACACTGATTTCTCTGGCTAGAATTTCCCGCTACTCCCTTGGCACGATCCGGCGAACTCCGTCCATGACATTGATATAGCTCTTCTTGTTCATCTTCGGCACTTGACCCGCGCGGAGCATTTCAAAGGACAGCATCGCCGTCACGTCCACGTTTGAATCTCGGATGCAGCCGAGCATGAAGTCAAGGGGGTAGATGGCCAGCGAGCGGTCGGGGGAGAAAACGCCGAACGCCGTTGCATCGCCGTAGTCATGAAATGTGACTTTCGCCCACTGCCAGCCGAACTGCTTGACGATCTGCTCGCCCCAAAGGCTTCCGAAGAGCAGCCGCGCTTGTTCGCCGTCCTCGACGACGTCGGCGGGCGGCCGCTCGCCCTTCTGCCAGCGATAGACGAAATCATCGACAGCGGCCACAATAGTTGGCGGGTCAGCATTTGCGAAGGCAGAGCCGAGAATGTTCAGCGCGTCGTCGGCGCAGCCCTTTATACTGTCCAAGATCCCCTTCGGGACTTCTTGCTCGGTGATATTCACGCTTCATCATCCTTCCAGGAGAGGGCGGGAATCGCCCCTCCCATTTTCGCCTGGCCGACAGCCGTGGTCAAGATGCGACGCCGCCTTTACAATACGTGGAGTAACACGTATTGGAGGAGCCTGCCGTGCAGAAGAAGCTGACCATCACGGTTGACGAGCGCGTCTACCACGGCCTGCACACAGTCGTGGGCCGGCGGCGCATCAGCCAGTTCATCGAGTCGCTCGTCCGGCCCTATGTCGTCGGCAAGGACCTGGACGTCGCGTACCAGCAGATGGCCCAGGAAGAGGCGCGCGAGGCCGACGCGCTGGATTGGGCCGAGGCCACCGTGGGAGACGTGGCCGATGAAACGCGGTAGCGTCTGGTGGGTGAACTTTGAACCGGCGGTGGGGGGCGAGGTGCGCAAGGAGCGTCCGGTGGTCATCGTCAGCAACGACGCCTCGAACAAGCATCTCAACCGGGTGCAAGTCGTCCCGCTCACCTCCAATGTTGATCGGGTTTACCCCAGCGAGGCCGCGGTGACCGTCCGAGGGAAGAAGCACAAAGCGATGGCCGACCAGCTTACGACGGTGAGCAAGGCCCGCCTGCGAAACCGTGTGGGCCGACTTTCCAGGACGGACATGCAGGCGGTCGAACAAGCCATCAAAGTGCAACTGGAACTCACATAGCCGAACGGGAAAGGGGCCGGGATATGCCACGAACGAGGAAGCAGCCCATCGCACTTTCTCAGTCGTCAACCTTCACAAACGGCCGCAGCGCCTCCAACGTCTTGACGCCGATCCCCTTGACGCGGCGCAGCTCGTCCACCGATTGAAACGGCCGCAGCTCCCGCGCCTGGATGATCCGCGCCGAAATGGTCGGGCCGACGCCCGGCAGTTGCTGCAATTCGTCGGCGCTGGCGGTGTTGACGTTGATGGGCCGCGCGGGGCCGTCGGCCTTGTTGCGGACTGCCGGCGCTGAGGGGGCGGCTGGTTTGCCGGATTTCGGCGCCGGAAGGATGGGCGGCGGTGCGGGATCGCCGTCGTCGGTCGGCGCTTCCTGCGGCCGGACCTCGACGAGCGGCCGCAGCCGTTCCATCAGCGCGGGGCCGACGCCGCGGACTTGGCGCAGCTCGTCCACGCTCTTGAAACCGTTGTGCGATCGGCGGTATTCCTCAATGCGCTCCGCCAGTGTTTCGCCGACGCCGTCCAGTTGCAGGAGCTGGGCGCGGCCGGCGCGATTCAGGTCAATCCGGCCCTCGTTGGGGGATGCCGGCTCCGTCGGTCGGGCGGTCCAGCGAAAGCCGGCCGCGGCGTGCCAGGCCAGCAGGCCGAGCGCGGCCGCCAGCAGCCCCGCCGTGGCCCACTGGGCGGAACGCGGCCAGGGCGGCGCGGCCGATGCGATCACCGGCGGCGCTGCAACGCTCAGCGGCGTCGTTTCCGGCGGCGCCGGCGACCGTTCCGCGGCCACGCCCAGCAATGGCGGAGGCGCATCCATAGACGGAAACTCGAAGGGCTCGACCAAAGCGACGGATATTGTAGGCGGCGCGCCCGGGAAATGGCAGCGCTAGAGCAGCGCCGATGACCGCACGCGCATGCACCGTTACACTGGCGGCGGGTTCCGCTCGGCGAAGCCTTTCTGGTGCCAGTAGGGATAGGCCGGCGTGACGGCGCTGGCGGCGTCCAGGCGGGCGACCTGCGCCGGCGTCAGCTCCCAGCCGACGGCGCCGAGGTTCTGACGCAACTGCTGTTCGTTGCGGGCACCGATGATGACCGTCGCCACGGACGGCCGGCGCAGCAGCCAGTTGAGCGCGATCTGCGGCACGGTTTTGCCCGTTTCCCTGGCGACCTCGTCGAGCGCGTCCACGGCGCGGTAGAGATATTCTTCCGAAACCGGAGGGCCGATGTCGGTTACTTGCTTGCTCCGCAAGCGGCTGGTTTCGGGCAGCGGCTGACCGCGGCGAACTTTGCCGGTGAGCCGGCCCCAGCCGAGCGGGCTCCAGACGACCGCGCTGACCTTCTGATCGAGGGCCAGCGGCATCAGCTCCCATTCGTAATCGCGCCCCACCAGGGAGTAATAGGCCTGGTGGGCGACGTAGCGGGCCAGGCCGTACTTTTCGGAAATCGCCAGCGACTTCATCACGTGCCAGCCGGAGAAATTGGAGCAGCCGATGTAGCGAATCTTGCCGGCCCGCACCAGGTCGTCGAGTGCGTGCAGCGTCTCCTCGATCGGCGTGACGGCGTCGAAGCCGTGCAGCTGATACAGGTCGATGGCATCGGTCCCGAGCCGCCGCAAGCTGGCCTCGACCGCCCGGATCAGGTGGAAGCGCGACGAACCGACGTCGTTGGCTCCGGGGCCGACGCGAAAAGTTCCCTTGGTGGAGAGAAGAACTCGGTCGCGGCGGCCCTTGATCGCCTGGCCGAGAATCTCCTCGGCCATGCCGCTGGAGTAGATGTCGGCCGAGTCGAACATCGTCAGGTCGGCTTCGAGGCAGACGTCGACGAGGCGCGTGGCCTCTTTCACGTCGCTGTCGCCCCAGGCCTTGAAGAACTCGTTGCCGCCGCCGAAGGTGCCGGTGCCGAAGCTCAGGACCGGCACTTTGAACCCAGAGCCTCCGAGTTGTCGGAATTCCATGAGGATCGTCTCCGTCGGGCGGTTCATTTGGCCCCTTGATGGGCCTGCAATTGCTCCAGCAAATACTTCGCGGCCCCCGGAGTGCAGCTGGTGATCTGCACGGCGCCGTCCTTGATGACCTCTCGCACCTTGTGTACGGTCACTACCTCGCCGCCGACCACGATGGCGACTTGCTTGCCGCGCTGGTCCGTCGTCAAGCGTTCCAACGCCGTCGCCGCTTTCGGTTGCAGTTTCAGCAGAATTCGTACCACTTCGTCGCCTTCCTTGACGCCCTGCGGCGCCTCCGCCAGGTCGAGATTCACATCCGGCGCGGTGCGGACCACCAGGAAACGCGGCGGTTCCTGATCCTCATTCTTCAAGTAGCGATGCCGATCGGCCAGCACCATTTCGCCGTCTTTAAGCGGTTGCAGGTCCTTTTCGTTGGGTGCGTCGTGCAGCACGGCGTAAACGCCGTCGGGGGCCGCCTTGGGCGGTTCCGGTTTCGGGTCCTGGCCCCACGCCGGGATGCAGCCGCTGAGGATCACCCAGGCCGCGAGAACAGAAGCGGAATGGCGCATGTGTCGGCTCCTAGGATGGGGCGAGGGTTTTGCCCGCTGACAGACGCCGAGTCGCCGGAATCTCGCCGGCGGTTTACGCCGAACTGGAACCTCAGATGCCGCTGCCGTGCGCAAACGGATCGTTGACGGGATCGTCCCACTCGCGCACGGCCGGGGCGTCCAGCGAGAACGCCTCCATCCGCAAGAGCGGCGGCGAATAGATGTGCAGCGTCACGAGATCGGCGCCGCCGGCTTGCAGGTTCGACACCTGGTGGATGTCCTCATCCGCCGAGGCGCAGGTGTGGCCCGGCGGCAGGTCCCGCGACTTCACCGGAAGCACCAGCCCGTTCGGGGCCCGAGCGAAGATCGTCTCCGTGGCGACGCCGTGCAGCACTTTTACGCCGCAGTGCGAGCCGCGATGGTTGTGGATCGGGCTGCGCTGACCGTTGCGCCAGCACAGCACCAGCGCCTGGTACGCGGGGCCGTCGTGAAGCCGGTTGCGGACATAGCGCGCCGGGTTATAGACCAAGTAGCTGGTTAGGTTCTGGAGCGTCAGCGGCTGTTCGCTGAACCACTCCAGGATGACGGAGAGCGGCAGCTGTCCGTCGAAGCGGTCCAGCGCCGCGAACGCGCTCTCGATCACGCTCTTCATGCCTGCCCCTGATGGGTTTTGGGCGACGCCGCCAGCAAGTAGAAAACGTCGGTGCGGCTCTTGGAGGGGTCGGTGTTGTATTCGTCCTTCCAGTGATCGTACACCTCCCAGTTGGGGCCTGCCAGGCTGTGTCCATTGCTCGCGCACCAGCGGCAGATCGCCCTGTGCGCCTGATGCAACTGGCCGTACGGACCGAAGTGGGTCGTGGCGGCCACGGGGCCGGACGGCGTGGCGGAGCCGACCACTTCGCCGTGACCGGCGAACGGGCCGGCCACCTCGGCGCCGACTTCCAGGTTGATCTGGTCGTCCCAGTACACCGCGACGTGCCGCCCGGCGCCGGGGACTTGCTGGGCGCGGAGGACCGTCCACACCGTACCGCAGGCGGCCGGCACGACCTTGGCCAGGTCTTGGAGGCTCGCCCGGCGGCGCACCACGGCGAGCGGTTGAGCGGCGTGCTGTTCGAGTCGGATGGTGTATTCCATGCGAGTCCCCCTGGCGTCGCAGAAAAAGAGGATGTCGTAGATTCGCCAAATCTATCTTATGGAGTATCTTTCTTCAGCCTTTGCGCTACTCCCGCGGCGCCGGCCGGCGGTAGCGCCAATCGGCGTGCTCCTTGTAAGCCATCGTCTCTTCCACCAGCGCGAACAAGTCCGGGTCGTATGCTTTCAGCGTCTCGCGAGTGACGACCGGCTGATCGGCGAGCAGAGGCGGAGCGTTCGGCCCGCTGGCGTCAAAGTAGGCCTCCACTCCCGCCCCCCAGTATCCGACGGGATCGCGGGCCGCAGGGGTCCCCTTCCAAAGGCCTTTCGCCATGGCCGCCTCATACAGCTGGCGCAGCTTCTTGTCGAATTCGACGTCCAACCGCTTTACGCGCAGCTCGTATTGCTGTTTGTCGGGCCGCTTGTCGAAGTCGGCGATCACGGGACGCAAGCCGCACACCTGATGCAGACCGCGGGCGAACAGGCCGACCACCATGCCCTTGCCCGCGAACGGGTCCGACCGCATGCCGAGGACGTTTTCTTCGGGAACGACCATGAGCTTCAAGTCAGGCGTGTAATCGAAGTAGCGCACCTCCTCGAAGCCCGCCTTTGTCTTCGCCTCCTGGAATTCCGGCAGGTCGCTCAGCTTCTCTTTGCGGCCGAGGACCACCAGACGCGCTCCGTCGGCGATCATCGCCTTGAGAATGTCGTGGCGATAGGCGAACATTTTGCGGATCGTATCGTTGGCGGCCAGCAGCGCCTCGTCGCTGACCTGTTTCGATCCCAGCACCGGAAACTCCCGTGCATAGGTGAATTTGGTGTAATACGGATCGATTTTGAACTTGGCCGGCGGGGCGATGACGCTCGGTTGCTTGCGCAGCGGCGTGTAGCGCCAGTCGTTCTCCGCCGACAGCTGGAACGTGGTGCGGACCAGGTCGTAACCGTCGGGGTCGTATTGCTTGAGCTGCTCGCGCGTGCCGACGGCGTTGTGGTTCCAGTTGTTGACGCGATCGCAGTCGAAGTAGCATTGGCAGATTTCGGCCCAGTATTCGGCCGGGTTGCTGCCAGGGTAGGTGTTCTTCCACAGCCCCTTGGCGACGGCGGCCTGATATGTGTCCCGGAGGCGCTTGCGCCAACCCGGGTCGATCGTGTTCAGGGCTGCGTCGATAGTGTGGCAGAACTCGTGGACGGCGATGCTCTCGTCGTCATAGCGGTCGTCGGCCAGGTTGAGCAGATTTTCCTCGCCGAAACTGGTCACGTCGAAGCCGCCGGTGCCGCGCACGCGCTCGTTCTGGTAGGCCGGGTTCGGATGATTCCGATACTCCGGCATGTCGGTGTAGACCTGGTCTTTGCCGATGACGATGAGGCGCGTGCCGTGCTTGACCATCGCTTCCAATATGTCGGGCCGGCCGGCGAGCAAGTGCGTCACGATGTCATAGGTGCGCTGCAGCGCCTCGTCGGCGACCTCGCCCCCGGCCGCGACCGGCAGCCCCTTGACGTCGAGGTACTTCTTGTAGAACTTTCGGGCCGCGTCCCGGTCGCGCTCGAGGACCTGCTGGAAGAAGGCCTCGGGCGGCGCGGTCGCCGCCGGCGGAGCGTCGGCACGGGCGGCGGCGAGGACGCCGTTCCACAGGCAGGGGATGAGCAAGAGGGCCGGCTTCATCGCATCTCGCCTCCAGAAACCTTGTGCGCGGCTCCGCGCCGGCGCGCCTGCTGCGGCCGAATGCCGCATTGGGCGGCCGGCTTAAGCGGGAAGAGCCGGGGAAGCAGGACCAGCTGGCTCGCGCGGCCGATCGGCCGCGGCGGCTTGCTGTTTCAAGAGATCGCGGATCTCCATGAGCAATTCCTGATCCTTGGTCGGCGGCGGTGGGACGACGGCCTGCTCCTGCTTGAACTTCATGATCCAGCCCAGAAACCTCACGATGAAGATGTACAGCACAAGGGCGACGATCAGGAAGTTGACCACCGCCCCGAGGAACTTGCCGTAGGGGACGGTCTTGCCGCCCAGTTGCCATACCCAGCTCTCGTAGCCCTTGTCGCCGGGCAGGATCAGACCGACCACTGGCATGATGACATCGCTGACGAGCGAGTTCACGACCGCGCCGAACGCGGCGCCGATGATGACGCCGATGGCCAGATCGACGACGTTGCCCTTGAAGGCGAATTTCTTGAATTCGTCGAACAGCGAGGCCGCCTTTCGGGTGGCGCCTAGCCCGGCCAACTGCTTGAAGGGATCCATCGGCCAGCCTCCTGGGTCAACCGACTATTACTTGGAAAACGCTTGGTTGAGCGTCTCCCGATCCTGGTCCGTCAGTTGCAAGGGGAAGAACTGGACCAGCGCGTCATCGCCCGCTGGTAGGTAAACCACTTTGGTCCCCTTGGCGCCGAAACCGAGGTACGCCGCCGCCCCGCCTTTCTGCGGCTTGAAGGACTCTTTCTTGGCGAACGACTTGGTCGAGAACACAGTCAGGTCGGAGGCCAGCGCGACGCCCAGCGGCAGCACCGGATGGAACGCCACGGCGGCGGGGTACGGCCCTGTTTCCACTTGACCGTTCATGCCTTGCAGGTCGGAGGCGTCGAACACGGCCACGACGTAATGGAATTTGGCGTCGGTCTTCGAGTGCCAGCCGCCGCCGCCCGCCATCGCGACCTGCTTGCCGTCGGGGCTGACGGCCAGCCAACGGCCGTTGAGGGCGGCGTTGTCGTTGGCCGCCGTCGGCTTGAGGTCCTGATCGTCCACCGCGGACTTCAGCATCACCGCCCGCGCGTCGGCCTTGGCGAAGGACACCGTGATCTGACCGGCGCCCGCTTGCTGCAGCACCAGCACGTCGCGGATCGGCTTCTGCACGCCGCTGTAGACGAAGCCCCCATCGACCGGATCGACCGCCAGCATCTGCCCCTTGGCCTTCGTCTTGGTCGCCGTGCCCTGTTCCGGGTCGATGGAAAAGACTTCGCAGCTCTGGTTGCTGGCGTAAACGAGGCCCTTGGACGGATGGCAGGCGAGGGCCAAAATCGGCTCGCCGGGCAGCTTGACGATCTTCAATTCCTTGCCCGAAGCGGCATCGCAGACGTGAACGGTGGAGGTCCCCTTGGCCGCTGCGAACAGCTTGTCGCCCTGCGCCGCAAGGGCGGCGGGCTGGAACTCCACCTGGACCCGTTTGCTCTCCTTCTCGCCGGCCGTGTCGATGTAGAGCAGCGTCGCGTCGGCGGCGAGGGAGACCACCAGGGTTTGGTTGTCGGGGAGCATCACGGCGCCGCCGACGGCGGAAACCTTGACGCCGTCGCCGCGGGCGGAACCCAGAGCAAGGACGGCCAGCGCCAGGGCCGCCGACGCGGAGGAGGTGCAAAGGCGTTTCATCATGGCTCGCTCCGAACAAGAGGAAGAAGGGACGGCGAAGCGGTCTTCCGGGCCGCCTGCGCTGCAAACGCCTGCCGGTGCGACGAGCGGCCGGCCGAAGCGGTCGCTTCCAGGCGATGGAGCTGGCATTGTGGGTGAAGTTAATCGTAAAAGAGGGGGCGAGCAAGGAAAATCCGGCTGGAGAGGCGGCCGGAAAATGAGTGCCTGCCAGCAGCGCTGGCAGCCTCCGGGACAGGTTCTGGTCGAAGAGCAGGCTCACGCGGCCGGCCTCGGGAGCTGGCTGGCGGCATAGGCCAGACAGGCCCGGACGTCGTCGACGGTCAATTCGGGAAAGTCGGCGAGCAGCTCATCGACCGTCATCCCACCGGCGAGGTATTCCAGCACGTCGCGCACGGTGATGCGCATGCCGCGGATGCACGGCTGACCGCTCCGCTTGCCCGGCTCAATGGTGATGAATTGCGTATAGTCCATACCCAAAACCTACCCGTTCGGCGGGACGCGGTCAACGAGCGGGCGCCTGCCATACTTCGGCAGGTAGCCCATTGTAGCAGGCCCAAAAGCGCGGCGTGGCGCGATGCTTCATAGATCGGTGCAGCGGCCCTCGCGCAGGTCGCGCGGCGCCGATGCTGAAGTCAAGAAGGCGCTAATCGCGCGTCCGGTTCGCTATCCTGGTTGGCTAAGAATCAGTTATCTTGAATGTCCCTTATTCCGCTCCGCGCCGGCGCTTCCAAGCCGAAACCGGTACGCTCCACCTTGACTTCGCCTCTGCGATAGCACTTTTCATCGTACGGTGGTACGGAAAGGAGCGCTCCGTATCGTCGCCATACACCTCACCAAGGAAGAATACCTTCGATGGTGCAAACTGACCAACATACAGCTTGTCGGGCAACGGCGGCGGCTGATTGTTTCCCTCAGCGTCCATGAGATAGAACCGCGGGATCAGCTTTGCGTTACTTGCAAACGCGACCTCAACTTCCTTGCAAGCTCGATATTCGTCAAGGTAGCGAAAGTACGCTTCGAGAGCCGCTTCCGCGCCCAGCTTTTCTTCAAGCCACACGCAGGGCAAGTTTGTCGAGATGCCCTTGACGCGACCTGTGATCCATCGGTTGAATCCCCAAACGGACGGTATGCCCGGATCGATTTTGGCGAAGGTCAGCCCGCTCAAAAAGGCCGACAGGTGGCCAATCGTGGTATAACCAAGATAAAGCGCGGGCCGCACTCGGAGGGCGTCGAGGAGTTCGTAAATCGTCTTGAACTCATGCGCCATGCACAAGTGCTCCTGCCGGCGGACCAGGGATTCTGTCGTGCCGGGCGCCAGCTTGGCGATTCCGATAATCGACCGCATCGGTGCGGTCGGCTTTGAATCAATTATCTTGAATGTCCCTTTTTCCGCTCCGCCCTTGTCATTTCTTTCGCCGCGGCCGGCGGGGTGCGGCAGGCCGACCCGCGTGCAGCTGGTCCAGGTAGCGGCGAATCTGCTCCTCCGAAAGCCCCTCCAAACGCTCTTCCGGCGGCAGCGACTGGAGAACCTGCCGACGCTCTTCCGGCGGCAGCGACTCCAGAACCTCCCGACGCTCCTCCGGCGTCAGCCGCGAGAAATTCTTCTTGACATACTGGCGATTGAAGTCTTCCATCGTGTAGGACATGGCAAAGCCCTCCGCGTGCAAGCTCTCGAATAGGTCCTTGAGCAGCCGGCTGGTCTGCTGCGAGCGCCGCCGGTAGACGCCGCCCGCAAACTCAATCAGCTCCGGCGAGGCGCTGAACAGGTGCAACGGTGCGTTGCGCGGCTCACGTGGCAGCTGGCCGGCCACGATGACGCGCACCGCGTCCAGTCCCCAGCGGCAATGATACACCCCGGCCTGCTGCTCCTGCCACGGAACTTGCTGCGATAGGTTGTGCGGAAAGCGAGCCGTCAGCGCGTACAGCTGGAAGCGGTCCGGAGGCAGCAGGTCCGACGGCGAGGGGCTGACGAGTTTGCGGTAGGCGACGTAGTGAGCGATCAGCTCGCGGACCACCCAGTCGTCCAGCCCCTCCCGGTGCGACTTGAACGTGATCAGGTTGTGTTCGCCCAGGTCGGCCAGGCCGTCGG